>JACQAL010000014.1 GCA_016195025.1 Bacteroidota bacterium
TTTTGTTTTTTCACTCAACAATTTTTTGAACTCATCTATTCTTAATTCTCCCGCATCATTTATTGGGATTACTTTTAGTACCGCGCCTTTTTCTTCACATAGTGTTTGCCAAGGAAGGATGTTACTATGGTGTTCCATTTCTGAAACAATTATTTCATCCCCTGTCTTCACCAACTTTTTTCCAAAAGCAGTTGCCGCGAGATTTATTGATTCTGTTGTTCCGCGCGTAAAAATTATTTCGTTGGGAGATTTTGCGTTAATGTGTTTCTGAATGGTTATGCGCGCATTCTCGTATTGCTCCGTTGCATCCTGGCTCATGCGGTGAACCCCTCGGTGAATGTTTGCGTTCTGCTCTGAGTAATATTTTACAATCGCATCAATTACCTGTCTGGGTTTTTGCGTAGTCGCTCCATTGTCGAAATATATCAATGGCTTTCCGTTCACCGTACGGGAAAGAATCGGAAAATCTTTTCGGATTTTCTGAACGTCAAGCGCGATATTTTTTTCTTTCGTTATCATTTCTCTAATTTACTATTGACTAATTCCTCAAGATAATTTTTCAGCGATTCAATTTGTATTGTGTTCAAAATATCATTCGCGAAAGCATTCAGCAGCAAACGCCTTGCACTTGCTTCGCCCAATCCTCGCGAACGCAGATAGAACAAAGCATCCTCATCTATTTTTCCGGTTGATGAGCCGTGCGAACATTTCACGTCATCGGCATAAATTTCCAGTTCTGGTTTGGTGTTGATTGTCGCATCATCGGTCAGCAGAATATTTTTTGAACTCTGGTAAGCATTTGTTTTTTGTGCATCGCGTTCCACAAAAATTTTTCCGTTGAAGACACCTGTGGATTTTCCATCGAGGATTCCTTTGTATAACTGGTTGCTTTGGCAATGTGCTTTGCCGTGATACACGCGCGTATGGTTATCCACAAACTGGGAATCCAATGTAATGAACAAACCATTCAGATGCGTTTCGCAATTCTCGCCTTCAATGGAAATGTTCAACGTATTGCGCACCCAGTTGCTGTCAAGCGTAATAGTATTCGTGTCGAAATGCGAATTTTTTTTCTGAACTACTTGCGTGTTGTGCAGCTGAAACACACTTGAATTCTCATTCTGGATTTTGTAGTAATTCAGTTTGGCATCCTCTTCCGCAAAAACTTCCGCCACAGAATTTACAATCACACGCTTATTCACGTTCAAGGAAATGCTATGCTCAATGATATGTGCTTCAGAGTTTTTTTCTGCGATGATTAAGTGCCTCGGGCTTGCCAGCAATTCATTTTCTCCGGTGCAGATGTGAATGATTTCTATTGTTTTTTCTAAAATAATGTTTGCCGGCAAATAAATAAATGCACCGTCAAACCACAATGCAGTATTCAACGCTACAAATGCATCAGAGTTATTTTCAAGTGATGAACCCAAATATTTTTCCAATAAAGCTCTATGCAGAAACAAACCGTCATTCGCCATACTTCCCACCACAACTCCTTTTGGAAGAGTTGCGCTCAATGTAGAGTCCTTATATAACCATCCATTTACAAAAACTAGTTTGACGGAATTCTTGTCAACGGAAATTTTAATATAGTCAAGAGCGAGGTTGTGGACATCATTATGAACTGCAGAAAATGTTCCCGCAAAAAATTTTCTTACATCCGTATATTTATATTCCTCGTTCTTTCTCGTGGGAATTCCTGCATTCAGGAATTTTTCAAACGATTCTTTTCTTTTTTCTTTCAGCCAATCGGGTTCTGCAGAAAAAGTTTTTCCAAGAAGGAATTGAAATTCTTCTTCGAGTTGTAACGGAATTATTTTTTTATTTTCTATTATCGCTACCATCTTTATGCGACTGCCACTTTTTTAATCCAGTCGTAACCTTTTTCTTCCAGTTCCATCGCCAGTTCTTTGCCTCCTGATTTCACAATTTTCCCCTCGTAAAGTATATGCACAAAATCAGGAACAATATAATTTAGCAAACGCTGGTAGTGTGTAATCACCACAAACGAACGCTCTTTCGAACGAAGTTTGTTCACGCCATTTGCCACAATGCGAAGTGCGTCAATGTCAAGCCCGCTGTCCGTTTCATCCATAATCGCAAGCGTTGGTTCCAGCATCGCCATCTGAAAAATTTCGTTGCGTTTTTTTTCTCCTCCTGAAAATCCTTCGTTCACCGAGCGGTTGGCAAGGTTGCCTGTGATCTCCACGAGCGCCTGTTTTTCTTTCACCATCTTCAGAAAATCTTTCGCGTCAATAGGAGAAAGATTTTTGTGTGCGCGGATTTCATTAATCGCTGTCTTCAGAAAATTAATGTTGCTCACACCGGGAATTTCCACTGGATACTGAAACGCAAGAAACAATCCTTCGCGCGCTCGGTCTTCAGACGACATCTCTAAAATATTTTTTCCTTTGAAAATCACTTCGCCTTCAGTAACCTCATACTCTTTTTTCCCAGCGAGCACACTCGAAAGCGTGCTTTTGCCGGAACCGTTCGGCCCCATGATGGCATGCACTTCCCCTGCCTTCACTTCAAGATTTATTCCCTGCAGAATTTCTTTTCCCGGAATTCCCGCATGTAAATTTTTTATTGATAACATGTTTTTTTGATTTTTTATTATCCTACACTTCCCTCTAAACTTACCGCTAAAAGTTTTTGTGCTTCTACAGCGAATTCCATCGGCAATTGATTTAAAACTTCACGGCAATATCCGTTCACGATGAGTGCCACTGCTTTTTCATTGTCAATTCCTCGCTGGTTGCAGTAAAAAATCTGGTCTTCCCCGATTTTACTTGTAGTGGCTTCGTGTTCGACTATTGCGGATTTATCTTTTATCTCTATATAGGGAAATGTATGCGCCCCGCATTTATCGCCCATCAGCAAGCTGTCGCACTGCGAAAAATTCCGTGCGTTGCTTGCGCCTTTCGCGACCCGCACCAATCCGCGATAAGAGTTATTACTTTTCCCTGCAGAAATTCCCTTGCTCACAATCGTACTTCGTGTATTTTTCCCGATGTGCGTCATCTTTGTTCCCGTATCGGCCTGCTGAAAATTATTTGTTACCGCAATAGAATAAAATCCGCCAACGGAATTATCTCCCTTCAGAATTACACTCGGATATTTCCATGTGATTGCTGAACCAGTTTCCACCTGCGTCCAGGATATTTTTGAATTTTCTTCCAGACAAATTCCGCGCTTCGTAACAAAATTATATACGCCTCCTTTTCCTTCTTTATCACCGGGGTACCAGTTCTGCACGGTAGAATATTTTACTTCTCCGTTTTTATGCGCCACGATTTCCACCACGGCAGCATGCAGTTGATTCTCATCGCGGGCGGGGGCAGTGCATCCTTCGAGATAGGAAACGTATGCGCCTTCATCGGCAATAATTAATGTTCTTTCAAATTGTCCGGTGCCTGCAGTGTTAATCCGGAAACATCGGAAAAGACCGCGCTGTTCAGTGACGCGTAAAAATTATCTGTATAAGGAACAACGCTTCCCATATATTTTTTCACGAGTTCGGGATGTTCCTGTACCGCTTCGCTGAACGAGCAGAAAATAATTCCTTTCTCGGCAAGCACTTCCTTGAAAGTTGTCTTCACGGAAACGCTGTCGATCACCGCGTCAATCGCAATGGTGGACTCAACGCCAGTCAAACGTTTTTGTTCCTCAAGGGAAATTCCGAGTTTCTCAAATGTTTTTAAAAGTTCGGGATCCACTTCATCCAAACTTGCAACGGTTGCTTTTTGTTTTGGTGCCGCGTAGTAAATAATGTCTTGGAAATCGATGAGCGGCCATTTCAAATGAGGCCAGTGGCGGGGTTCTTCCATGGTGAGCCAATGACGGAATGCTTTCAACCTCCACTCCAGCATCCACTCGGGCTCGTTTTTCTTTTTCGAAATAAAACGCACAATCTCCTCGCTCAAACCTTTCGGTGCCGAGTCCATTTCAATATTGCTCGACCAACCGTATTTATATTCGGTCGAAATTTGTTTTTCTAATATTTCGTTTTTGTCATTCATTTTCTTTTGTCTGTCATTTCGAGCGAAGTCGAGAAATCTTTTTTATGAGATTCCTCGCTTTCCTCGGAACATGCTTATTTAGATTCATTCCAAACATTTTTTCGGGCAAAAAAATTTTGCCTGGTATTTTTTACACTGCAAAACTTTCTCCACATCCGCAGGTGCGCTGAGCGTTAGGATTTTTGAATTCAAATCCTTTTCCGTTCAGTCCGCCTGAGAAATCCAACTCTGTTCCAACGAGATAGAGAAAACTTTTTTTGTCCACCACTATTTTCATTCCCTTGTCTTCAAAAACCTGATCGCCTTCTTTAATCTGGTTGTCGAATTCCATTTTATAAGAAAGTCCTGAACAGCCACCGCTTTCTACGCCCACACGAATGAACGTGTCTGCAGGTTTGTTCTCTTCCTTAATTAATGCCAGCGCTTTTTGCTTTGCGCTTTCTGAAACTGTTATCATAATTTATTTCCTTTTTATTTCTACACAAAGATACCGAAAAGTAGGTAGATGGCAAAAGAAAAGTTGGAGTCTTATTCTTTCGATTTCTCCTCCACAATCTGCCTGAAATACCGATTCTCCGCCTTGCTCTGCGCCCATGAAACGAAATCGAAAAACTCAAACACAGGCTGTTCAAGAGGATCTTTTTCAAGTGACTTTAAGTCATTGTATAAGGAGCGGTATTGTTCAGCCAAAACTTTTTTCTGTTTCTCTTTCATCAGCCGTTCCACGAATTTCAAAAACACATTTTCGAATTTATACGCACGCTCGCGATGTTTGAGATAGCGGTGCGTAGCGCGGTAGGTATAGGGAATGAGCGATTCATTTTTAAGTTCGATGTGGACAATGAGATTAAAAATTTTAGTGAAGCAGTGAATGTCCTGGTGCTGTTCGATGGATTTATCGTTGAGGATTTTGTTGTTCCAGCGAAGCGCTTGAGAAAACTTTTCAGAGCCGAAACACGCCACGGCAATGCTCGAATAAAAATATGCTTCGCGGAGTTTGTTGATTTTACTTGAGTATTTATCCAATCCGTCCTCGATGACAGGAATTAGTTCCATTGATTTTTCAAAATCACCGAGCGTATTATATAAGGTAATCTCGATGCTGAAAGTGGAAGAGAAAAGTTTTATCTCCATGTCCTTGTTCTTGCGGATGTCGAACGTGTGAGGCACTTCACGAAGTTTTTTCAAGTAGAAAAATGCTTCCTCAAATTTTTTTAATTGGCTGGAGATATAAATGATGTTAGTGAGCACAGAGAAATAAATATTCGGCTCTTCTTCAAAAATGTGTTTGGAATTCTCAATGAGTTCTACGTTTTTCTTCAGATGCTCGTAACTTTTTTTGTAATCACCGATTCCAAAATAATATGCCATGTAGATATGGTGGTAGAGATATTTTGTTTCGGTGGAAAGCGCTTCCGATTCTGTTTTGAGTAGCGTGTTGTCAATTATTTTTTTGAATTGCCGAAGTTCATCTATTGTTCTTGCTTTGCCCTGCTTGTATAAAATCATAAAGAGGTGGCTCTTGATGTTCCAATAGTCATTGAAGTTTTTTATTTTCTCTCCTATGAGTTTGTCTTCTTCAAGAAATTTATTTATGTGTTTTTCTGTTTTGCCAGAGTAGTTGTCTTTCTCAATTAATTTCTTTTCCCAGAGATAAATATCAAGCAAGGCAGAATACTTTTCATACTTCACAGCGATTTTTTTTGCACTTGATAAAACTTTCGCGCATTGGTCGTACAGCGATTTTTTGCAAAGAATTTCTGCGTAATGGATTTCGCGTTTCAGTTCCGCATCAATGGAAGAGCCGGCATGATAAATATCCAATGAACGAAGAATGGATTCATACAATCTTGCTTTAGCTATACTGAATTTCTTGATGAACTTTTCTTTTTTGAATTTCTCCAAAACTTTTGCCTCATCATATTCTTTATGATTTGCAATGGCATCAAACAGTTTCACATAATTGGTGTCGTTCGCATCGTAATGGCGGGAGGAAAAGATTTTGAAATACCGGATCTCCGCTGGTAAGAGCGACCAAATCAGTTTATGCAAATCATCGGAAGCAGTTCTGGACATGTAGCTTTAAATCAGATTAAAGTTTAATATATAAAGTTTAAAGTTCAATAACAAATGTAATAATTATGTTTTGGATATGTATATTAAAACAAGAATTGGTAAATGGTCTTGACTTGTATAATTAAGTCGTTTTATTAAATGTTGAATGTTAGAAGATAATAGGTTAAAACATCAAATATCTAACATCTAATCTCAAACGACTATTTTCTGATTAGTATAACTACTCCTCATTCTGATTTCAAAACCTCCTTTCGCCAACCGATATTTGTTTTACAAAAGAAAAGGAGCCATATAGCCGGCAGACAGGCATCAGGGAACTAAAGGGATGTTGCTTGCTGCCGGTGAGTGCTCCGGAAAAATAAAAATTAAAACTCACTACAATGAAAAAAATAACTCTCATGACTGCAATACAAATAATGTGTTGCTTAACATTTTGCAATGCACAATATGTAACTATTCCCGATACAAAATTTGCCGATTGGCTGAATGCGCATATTCCTGTGGCAATGAACAACAATCAAATGGATACAACTAATTCTGTAGTCACTTCTCTTGCGAGGATTGAAATTGAAAACGATTCTGTTTTTGATTTAACTGGGGTTCAATATTTTTCTTCGCTTATTACTTTGGATTGTGGAAACGGAGTCTATGCATATGCTCCTAACAGATTAAAATTTCTTCCGCCACTACCTCCAACTCTTGATACGTTGATTTGCGGAAGCAATCTTTTGGATAGTTTACCTTATTCTTTGCCGCCTACACTTAGATTTTTAAAATGTTATAATAATCCATTGCATCAGCTTCCTGTTTTGCCAAATGCGCTTACTTATTTAGAATGCTATTCTGATTCACTGAAAAATCTTCCTGCGCTCACGCCAGCACTTTATTTTTTGAATTGCGGATTTAATTCTTTGGATAGTATTCCAACTTTACCGGGCACACTTCAAATATTATATTGTAATTCTGATTCGCTGTACGTGCTTCCCGCGCTTCCTAATTCACTTGTTAGTTTAGATTGCGGAAATAATTTTTTGACATCTCTTCCTTCCTTACCAAGTTCCCTTCAAGGACTTGAATGCAGTAATAATGCGTTAGCAAGTCTTCCTGCTTTACCGTCATCGCTTTATTGGCTTGCTTGTGCACAAAATCAATTAGCTAATTTAACTGCATTGCCCAATTTGCTTTCAGAGCTGGATTGCGGATATAATCCACTGGCAAATCTTCCTGTTTTGCCCGCTTCTCTTTATTGGTTGAGTTGTGAGCAAGATCAGTTATCCATTCTACCTGCATTGCCAAATTCCCTGGCTTATCTTTATTGTGAGAATAATCAATTAACAAATCTTCCTCCGCTTCCGAGTTCATTGGTAGATGTAAGATGTGATTTTAATTTCCTCACCTCACTTCCTGCTTTACCAAACCTTCTCATTTATCTTTCATGCCAGAACAATAATATTCCCTGCTTTCCTCTTTTTCCGAATTCAATTGTTTGGCTAAATATTTATAACAATCCGTTCAACTGCTTGCCAAACTATATTCCGAATATGGATTTAACCACATTGTCATTTCCTCTTTGTTCTCCTGCCAATTCAAACGGATGTCCTCCGGCAGAGGGAATTGTGGGATTTACTTACAAAGACAATAACGGAAATTGCACGATGGACGCGGGAGATGGGGCTTTAATAAATATTCCAGTTCAGTTATATGATAATGCAAATAATTTTCTCGCAAAAACTTTTACTGCAATCAACGGGGTATATGATTTTCCCCAGCCGGCAGGAACGTATACTGCTTCAGTAGATACGGTGGCAATACCTTTTGTCATGTCCCTTTGCGCAAATCCGGGATTGGATTCGGTTGTCACTACAACTTTACTTGATACAAATGTGAATTTTGCTGTTGCCTGCAAGCCTGGATTTGATGTGGGCGTTCAGTCCGCCACAACTGGATGTCAACTGATTTTTCCCGGTTTTCAGCACGAATTATTTATATCAGCAGGCGATATGTCAAAACGATACAATCTTAATTGCGCAACAGGGGTGAGCGGGCAGGTTCAGATTTCTGTAACTGGCAACGTGAATTACATCGGGCCTGCACCGGGAGCTCTTATTCCTTCCGTTTCAGGAAATGTTTTCACTTATTCGATTTCAGATTTTAGTTTGATAAATAACTCTACTGATTTTAATTTGATTTTTCAGACCATGACCAGCGCGCAGGCAGGAGATATAATTTGTGCGAGTGTAAGTGTGTCTCCTACAGCGGGAGATATTGACACGACTAATAATATTTATTCATATTGTTATGTTGTAGAAAATTCTCACGACCCAAATGAAAAAGAAGTTTATCCCAAAACTGTTCCGATTGGTTATCAGGGGTGGTTTACATATACTATTCGTTTTGAAAATACGGGCACTGCACCGGCTATGAATATTCATCTTACGGACACCTTAGATAAAAATTTAGATCCATCTACGCTGCAGGAAATTAATTACAGCCATACGAACACGGCAATAGTAAATGGCAACGTCCTTGCGGTAAATTTTCCAAACATTAACCTTGCGGCTAATGCAACTGGCTTTGTTCAATACAGGATAAAACCCAAACAAACAATTGTAGGAAAATACATTCACAATATGGCATATATTTATTTTGATTACAATGAACCGATTGTAACAAATGACGCGGTGAGTTCTTTTCATGATATTCTACCTACCGGCACGAATGAATTAAAAGAAAATGAAATTTTTATTTTTCCTAATCCAACCTCTGAATTCATTTACTTAAACTATGCGAGAAAAAATCCGCAAGCACAATTTGAAATCCTTGATTTGCTCGGAAGAAAAATTCAAAGCGGAATGCTGCAAACCCGAATAGATGTTTCTTTACTTGAAAGCGGATTTTATATGCTTAAGATAACGGATGGAGATTTCAGGTTCTCAGCCAGTTTCGTAAAAGAATAGTTCTCCAATAATTTTTCTTAGGTTTGTATCTAAAGTTTAAACTCAGGTACAAACCTTATGTCTTGCTCAGGATGTTCAACCGGAAGAGGATGCGGCACTGCCAGCGGTGGTTTGCCGGGCGGATGCCGTAACAATGGCGCGTGCGGAATTGGCGGATGCAACAAACTGAATGTGTTCGACTGGCTGGCGGATGTGCAATTACCCTCTGAGCAAAAACCATTTGACTGCGTTGAAGTGCGTTTCAAAAATTCGCGCAAAGAATTTTTCCGCAACGTAAATAATCTTTCGCTTAAAGTCGGGGATGTGATTGCCACCGAAGCATCGCCTGGTTATGACATAGGAATTATTTCTCTTGCAGGCGAACTCGTGCGCACGCAGATGAAAAAGAAAAATGTAAATCCTGAATCTCAAGAAATAAAAAAAGTATACCGCATTGCAAAGCAGACAGACATTGACAAGTGGAAAGAAGCGCAGGCGCTCGAAGCGCAAACGCAGGTGAGGGCGCGCACAATGGCATTGTTCCTCCGGCTTCAAATGAAAATTTCAGATGTGGAAATTCAAGGCGACAAAAGCAAAGCGATTTTTTATTACACGGCTGAAGGAAGAGTAGATTTCCGCCAGCTGATAAAAGATTATGCGGGCGCATTCAGAATGCGAATTGAAATGAAACAGATTTCTCTCCGCCACGAAGCAGGAAGATTAGGTGGTATTGGAGATTGCGGAAGAGAGCTTTGCTGTTCCACCCGGCTAACAGATTTCCGCGCGGTGAACACAACGGCTGCGCGCTACCAGCAATTGTCCATCAATCCTGTCAAACTCGCAGGGCAGTGCGGAAAATTGAAATGCTGTTTGAATTATGAATTGGATTCTTATCTCGATGCAATAAAAGATTTTCCGAATACAGAAATTCCACTCGAGACGCAGAATGGAAGAGCATTTCACATGAAGACGGATATTTTCAGGCGCACAATCTGGTATGCGCACGAAAATGACAGAAGCGTTTTTGTACCGCTTTCTGTAGAGCGTGTGAAAGAAATTATAGCAATGAACAAAGAAGGAAAAAAACCCGAAGAGTTAAAAAAAGCAGAAGCATTTGTTCCGAAAATAAAAGAACCCGATTATCAGAATGTGGTAGGACAGGATAGCATTTCGCGCTTTGATAAAAATAAAAACCGCGACAGAGACAATAATAGAAACAGAGGAAGGAATAGAAATAACCGCAACAGGAATCGCAGATGAGAAAAAAGTTGGCAGTCGGCAGTCGGCAGTTGGCAATAGTTCTGCTGGTGTTTATGCTTTCTGCTTGTGATTCAAACAGAGTTTTTGAAGACAACACCGATATCCCCGATTATAACTGGGATGTGAAAAATAAAATTTCGTTTGATGTAGATATTCCCGATACTACTTCGCTTTATAATTTATATGTGAACGTGCGCAATGCGAGTCATTATCCGTATGCCAACCTTTACATTTTTGCCACCATCACTTTTCCTAATGGAAAAACAAGAAAAGATACCGTTGAATGTATTCTTGTCGATGAAAACGGGCAATGGAAGGGCGATGGCGCGGGCGATATCTGGGATAATCAAATTCTCTGGATGCCGAAAGTGAAATTCCCTCTGGCTGGAAAATATCATTTCCAGTACGAGCATGCTATGCGCACGGAGCAAGTTCCGTTTATTATGGATGTGGGTTTGCGCGTGGAGAAAGCGAAGAAGAAAGAAAAATAATGTTGATAATTCTTTTCCATTCATAGTCAAGAATAACTTTTCCTCTGTATTTTTGATTTCGATTTTTATTTATGGCAGTTTCCACCGCAGAAAAATTTCTGGATGACGCAGAAAAAAAAGTGTTCGACCCCGAACACCGCAGGAAACTTTTTTTCAATATTTCACAGTATGATAAAAAAGTTGTAGAAGGGAAAAAACAATTTTCTGATTTAGAACTTGCGAAGGAGCGCGCTTCTGCTTTGAAAGCAAAAGCAATTGACAACCTCGATAAATATTTAATTGAGTTTGAAGCGAACTTTATCAGGCGCGGAGGAAAAGTGATTTGGGCGCGCGATGCAGAAGAAGCGAATCAGGAAATTCTGAAAGTGCTCAAGCGCTACAATACAAAAACCGTGGTGAAATCAAAATCCATGGTCACGGAAGAAATTCACATCAACGAAGCGCTGGAGAAAGAAGGAATTGAATCATTGGAAACTGATTTGGGAGAATTCATTGTTCAACTCAGAAAAGAAGCGCCTTATCACATCGTGACTCCCGCCATGCACCTTTCGAAAGAAGATGTGGCAAAAACATTTCACGAGCAAAAAGGAACGCCAGAAGATTTTACTCCTGTGCAAATCACCGCATGGGTTCGGAAATTTCTCCGCGAAAAATATGTTTCTGCCGAAGCGGGAATCACGGGTGGAAATTTTCTCATCGCGGATATTGGAGGAGTTGCACTCACAGAAAACGAAGGCAACGCATGGCTTTCTATGGCGTTTCCAAAAGTTCACATCGCGATTGTCGGAATAGAAAAAATAATTCCTTCGCTTGCGGATATGGAATTATTCTGGTCCTTGCTCGGAACTTTCGGCACGGGACAAAATGTTACGGTGTATAATTCCATTCTCACAGGCCCGAAACAAAACGGAGAAGTTGACGGCCCTGAAGAAATGTATGTGGTTCTTCTCGATAACGGACGAAGCAATGTTCTTGAACAAGTTGAACAGCGAAGAGCATTGCATTGCATTCGTTGCGGTGCATGTTTGAACGGTTGCCCGATTTATCAGGGAGTTGGCGGGCATGCGTATGCTTCTCCTTACAGCGGACCGATTGGTTCTGTGCTCACTCCGCAATTATGGGGAATGAAAGAGTTCAAGCATTTGAGTTATTCATCTTCGCTCTGCGGAAAATGCACCGAAGTTTGCCCGGTGAAAATTGATTTGCATAAATTGCTGTTATATAACAGAAGAGACGCAGTAAAAGAAAAAACTTCTTCTTCCACGGAAAATCTAATGTGGGTTTTCTGGAAGAAGGCGATGATGAAACGTAAAACGATGGAAAAAGGCGGAGCGACTTTGAAAAATTTTATGCTCAACCAGTTTTTCAAAAAGCAATGGGGAAGCCGAAGAGAACTTCCGAAAGTTGCACCGAAATCTTTCAACCAGATTTGGAAAGAATCACATGGAATGAAATAAAAATAATGCGTGTCATTCTGAGCGAAGCGAAGAATCTTCTTCGTCTGGCACAAAAGGAAATTTCTCCCTTTGGTCGAAATGACAGAAAAAACTATGTCTAGAATTTTAACCGGCATAACACCCACAGGAGTTCCGCATCTTGGAAATATTCTCGGAGCGATTGCGCCCGCAATTGAACTTTCCAAAAAGAAAGAAAATGATTCTTTTCTTTTCATTGCTGATTTACATTCTTTAATTTCTGTTAAAGACGCGGCCGTAAGAAGAGACCATACTTATTCAGTTGCCGCAGCATGGCTGGCGTTTGGTTTTGACACTGAGAAAAATACTTTTTACCGTCAGAGCGATGTGCCGGAAGTTTGTGAACTCACCTGGTATCTTTCATGTTTTACTCCTTACCCGATGCTTGCAAATGCACATTCATTCAAAGAAAAATCAGAAAGATTATCAGAAGTGAATGCCGGGCTTTTCACATATCCTGTGCTGATGGCGGCCGATATTATTTTATATAATGCGAATTTTGTTCCCGTGGGCAAAGACCAAAAACAGCATTTGGAAATGGCGCGCGATATGGTAACTGCATTCAATAATTATTACGGAGAAACATTTGTAATGCCCGATGCGCTAATTGATGAGCGCGTGATGGTTGTTCCCGGAACTGACGGACAAAAAATGAGCAAGTCATACGGCAATTACATAAACCCTTTTCTTCCTGAGAAAGAGTTGAAGAAAGTTGTGATGGGCATTGTCACCGATGCAACTCCGCTCGAAGCGCCAAAAAATCCTGACAAGGATAACGTGTTCAAGTTATACGAACTTCTCGGGAACGAATCGCAGACAAAAGAGATGCGGGAAAAGTATTTAAAAGGAGGATATGGTTATGGCCACGCGAAGACAGCATTGTTTGAACTCATCCTGGATAAATTCAAAACCCCGCGCGAGGAATTCAATCGTTACATGAATGATAAAGCCGAACTGGATAAAAAACTTTTGCACGGAGCGGAGAAGGCAAGAAAAATTGCGCGAACGACTTTGAAAAGAGTGCGGGAGAAATTAGGATATTGAATTATTGCGGCTGTCATTTCGAGCAAAGCGAGAAATCTCCTGATGTTGAGCAAAGGCATTATTGAGAAGTAAAATGAGGCAACATAATTATTACGTTTATATTTTAACGAATAAGCATAAAAACGTTCTTTATATAGGAGTGACAAATAATATTATGAAGAGATTGTACGAACACACGGTAGAAAAATCTAAAAAGAATTCATTTGCTGTTAAATATAATTGTGAATATTTGGTTTACTATGAGCACCACATAAGCATTGAACAGGCAATCGCAAGAGAAACAGAAATAAAAAAATGGAGAAGGGAAAAGAAAGATAAATTGATTAATTCATTTAATCCGAAATGGAAGTTCTTAAACGAAGAAATAATGTCATGGTAGAAATTCTCATTTCGAGCGAAAGCAAGAAATCTCCTGATGATATGCAGAATCTTTATCGGGAGATTCCTCACCCGAGGCGGGATTCGGAATGACAGATAAGTAAATTATGGCACCAAAAAAAAAATTACTCATACATAACGACTATGATTTTTTTCTTTTTGGAATCAGTTGCGGAGAAAAGCCCTATCGCTTGTGCTGGGCGCTGAACAATCAACTGAAAGCAACATTTGCAAAAGATAAAGACATGGAAGTGCAGGAGAAAAACCAAACTACCCAGACAAAATTTCCCATGTTTGCTTTTCGAAATGAAGCAATGTTTACGGATTACAGAATCATATTGAACAAAGCCGAAAATAAATTCCTGGTTCCTGAATTCAAGCAGGCAGATTATTTACTCATGGTGCAGGGAAGCATTCCGTCCGTTGAAAAGAATTCCATACTGAAAAAAGTGAAAGACGTTACCTTCGTGCAAACCGCATTCGAGATAGACCCGAAGAAAATTAAATCGAAAGAAAATTTTGTATTCTGAAAAAATGATCAAGCATAACAAAACAAAAATTGTCGCAACGGTCGGTCCTGCTTCTTCATCGGAAACAGTTCTGAAAAGAATGATTGAAGAAGGCGTAGATATTTTCCGCATTAATTTTTCTCACGGCTCGTATGGTGATGTAAAGAAAATAATATCGCACATCCGCGCGCTCAATAAAAAAATGAATACCAATATCGGCATACTTGCCGATTTGCAAGGACCGAAAATCAGAATCGGAAAAGTTAAGAATGATAATGTCCTTCTGAAAGAAGGAAAAGAAGTTGTTTTCACTTCTTACGATGGATTGGGAGATGAAAAACGTTTACACGTTCCTTATGTACATTTCGCAAAAGACGTGGCGGTGGGCGACAGCATTCTGATTAATGACGGAAAGTTTTTGCTGGAAGTAGTTGGGACAAATAAAAAAGATAAAGTAAAAGCAAAAATAATTACAGGCGGAGAACTTTCCTCGAACAAAGGCGTGAATCTTCCCAACACAAAAATTTCTCTGCCGTGCTTAACTGAAAAAGATTTAAAAGATTTAGATTTTGCTTTGGAAAATGATGTGGAGTGGATTGGACTTTCGTTTGTGCGCTCAGTTACGGATGTGGTTGATTTGAAAAAGAAAATAAAAGAGAAACATAAACATGCGCGCGTCATAGCAAAAATCGAAAAACCCGAAGCGCTGAAAGAAATTGACAACATCATTGACCTTGCAGATGGAATCATGGTGGCGCGCGGAGATTTAGGCGTGGAACTTCCGATGGAGCAGGTGCCGATGATTCAGAAAATGCTGGTGGAAAAATGCATCAGCGCCTCAAAGCCCGTCATCATCGCCACACAAATGATGGAAAGCATGATTGAAAATTTTACTCCCACCCGCGCGGAAGTGAACGATGTTGCCAATGCGGTGATGGACGGAGCGGACGCGGTCATGTTAAGCGCAGAAACTTCTGTTGGAAAATATCCCGTAGAAGTTATCATCGCCATGCAGAAAATAATTGAGCGCGTGGAACAGGAAACAAAAATTTATTACCGCGAGCACCCGCCTCTTTTGAAAACCCAAACTTTTATTTCTGATTCTATCTGCTACAACGCCTGCGTAATGGCTCACCAGGCGAATGTTTCCGCAATTGTTACTATGACAAATTCCGGTTACACTGCTTTTAAAATTTCTTCGCATCGTCCGCACGCGAATATTTTTGTATTCACGGATAATCGTACCCTTCTCTCTGCGCTGAGTTTGGTTTGGGGTGTTCGCGGATTTTACTATGATAAATACGAGAGTACCGATAAAACAATGAATGACCTGAAAGATTTTTTGAAACGCGCAGGGCATGTGAAAACCGATGACCTAATCATCAACACCGCAAGCATGCCGTTGATTGAGAAAGGAAGAACGAATATGCTTCGGCTGAGCCACGTGGAATAAAAAAATTAAGCCGCCCGATCCCTCGGACGGCTTATCCCCATGAAAAACCCCCATCTCCCGTGAACCGGGAAAAGGAATTTATCTTTATCAGAGTTTTACCTCGTGAATTCTGTGTATTGGTATTACAATTCCCTGTTTCAAAATTACGCGCTTGTCCGTGAGTCCCCAGATGTGCGTTTCAATCTGACGGATGCATTCGTCATCTTCAAAAATTAATTTTGTCTTCCCCTTGAATGTGTTTCCGAGAACAACTGCGCGTTCGAGCAGAATTTTTCGCTGTTCAATCGCGTCCGAAGACATCAGAACTTCCTCTGTTGGAAAACGGAGTGTGTTGATGTCTTCTTTGTTAATCGGTGAAATAATTGTTGCGGTAGACGTTGGGCTCATGTTTTGTGTTTTCATTTTCTAACGCCAGAATGTTTGAAATGTTTTAAGGATTTAGACGAATAAGGCAAAATCAAAGACGAACGCTGGGATATTTTCGCTTTTCGTCAGGCAACCCGTGCAACCTTGTAAATTTTCTTTGTGCGCGGAGTGATTTTATGGCGCTCGTCAATGCGGTGGCCGATAACCCATACTATATTAGTAGAAGATTCCAGCACCCATGTTTCTTCCTTATTATTGAGCGGGAGTTTAATATCAATAAAAAAGTCGCTGAGTTTCTTTTTCCCTTTCATGCCTAAGGGAAAAAAGAAATCGCCCTGCTTCCATTTGCGGAGCGTTAACGGAAATTCAAGTTTCGCCAAATCAATATAAGCCGTCTGCGGAGATTTGTCTTTCACTTCGGAAATATTTCCATCCATAATTTCCATCTTCAGTTTCAGATTTTCATTCTGAAATTCGGTTTGATTTTTTTTCAGAAGAAACTTTTCTTTGTCCCCCTTCGAAGGGGGTGCTCCGACTTGTCGGAGCGGGGGATGTTCTTGCGCAGGATGTGTTGGTGTCAGAATAAAAAACTCCCTGTCTTTAATCAGCCGATAGGTTGGTGAAAGGAATTTTTTCCCTGCTGTCGTGTACATTCTTTGCGCAATGAGTTCTGTGGTTTCCGGATTGAAATCGTATGCGCGGAGAATTTCATGGAGAACGGTTTCGGCATGACCGCTGTCTTTGAGTTTTTTAATGTTGAGGAGAATATTTTTCCCATCTTCCACAATGATTTCTTTTTTCTTTTCCTCGATAAACTTTTTGAAAATATCTCCCGCTTCTTTGAAGTAAGATAATTCTTTGGTGATGGTTTTTTCAAATCCTTTATTCAACCTTTTCAGAGAAGGAATTAAATGATGGCGGATGGAATTGCGCAAATATTTATCGGTGAAGTTGGAACTGTCTTCCCTCCACTGCAGTTTATTTTCATCCGCATAATCGTGAATCATTTTCTTGTTTGCAAAAAGCAGTGGGCGGATAATATTTCCCTGCTTCACCTGAATACCCTGCAATCCTGCAATTCCTGTTCCGCGCAAAAGATTAATGAAAAATGTTTCGATGGAATCATCCAGATGATGAGCCGTTGCGATGCAATCATATTTTTTATCCTTCGCCAATCGCTTCAGCCATTCATAGCGCAATTCGCGGGCAGACATCTGGATGGAAATTTTTTTTCTCTCCGAATATGCTTTTGTGCTGAATGACTTTTTATGAAATGCAACTTTGTATTTCCCTGCCACTGATTTTACAAACTCCTCATCTTCTTCCGATTCTTCTCCCCGCAATTTAAAATTACAATGCGCAATGCCGAATGAAAATCCCGCTTTGAAAAACAAATCGCACATTACAATAGAATCAACGCCACCGCTTACGGTTAGCAGATAACTACGGGAATTATCTCCCAGTTTTTCTTTCCGGATAAAATTTAAAAATTGTTCCAGCATAAAATGAAATTCCAAAATACAAAACTCAAATTACAAATAATCCCGATAACTATCTGGACAAATAGTCAAATTCAAAACATCAAACCAAAGAGTTCTGGTATTCTTTGGAATTTGTTTTTTCGGATTTGGGATTTTCTGCGCCTAGCGCAGAGAACATTCCTTTCGCTTTCAGCAAACACTCTTCGTATTCTTCTTCGGGAATTGAGTTGGCGGTGATGGCGCCTCCGACCGAGAAGGATAAATAGTTGGAAACGGAATTATAGAGAATACTCCGGATGACAACGTTGAAATCAAAATCTCCTTCAGGTGTAATATAGCCAACCGCTCCGGAATAAAGCCCGCGCTTTGTTTTTTCAAACTTGTCAATCAGTTTCATCGCGCTGAGTTTTGGTGCGCCTGTCATGGAACCCATAGGGAAAGCGTTTTTGATTACACCGGTAAAATGAACTCCGTCTTTCATTTCTCCGCTCACGGTGGAAATCATCTGGTGCCATTGTTTGAACGAATAAATGCCGAAGAGCTCTTCCGTTTTTACATTCTCGCACGTTCTGGACAAATCGTTCCGCACTAAATCCACTATCATCACATTCTCGCTTTTATCTTTTACGCTGTTTGCTAATTTTTCTTTTTGCAGCAAATCTTCTTCAAAAGTTTTTCCCCGCCTTGCAGTTCCCTTAATCGGCTGGGAAATTATTTTCTTTCCTTCCTTCTTTAGAAACCGTTCGGGGCTTGCGCATAGTAAATAATTATTGTTCCTCCTGTAAAATGCAGAGAAAGGCGCTTGCGAAGTTTCATTCAGTTTCAAAAAAACTTCTGCGGGATTTATCTCTGCAGTATCAGAAAAAAATTCCATGCAGTAATTCATTTCGTAAATATCGCCTCGCTGAATGTGTTTTTTAATTCTCGTTATGGTTTGAATGTAATCTTGTTTTGAAATTCTTTGTGAGATTTCAAGGGACAAGGGGCAAGGGACAGGGGGCAAGGAGAAATTCAGAATTTTATAAAACAAATTCTCAATTTCATTTTCCAAAGAAACTTCCGGCAGAAATCCAATTTCAACTTTATTTTTCCTGACAATGAAAACATATTTCGGCTGAAAGAAATGCGCTTCACCTCCTGTATCCATTTGTAAATGGGAAGCCGGATACGATAAAAACCCAAACAACCAGTCCTGTTTTGATTCGTAAAAATTTTTCAGCATATCGAAACAGTTCTCCTTGCAAATAATTTCTTCCGCGCAATCAAGCGCAACAAGCATCTCGGTTTCGCTGCCGTTATATTCATTGCTCTGAAGAACACCCGCGCGCGAAAAACCCGATGCGCAATGCAAAATATTTTCTTTGAAAATGTTTACATCACTTATTTCAAAGTGCAGCCATTTTCTCATTCGGCAAAAGTAAATTAACTTGTTAAAGTATCAATCTGGCGCTGGCTGTTATTGGTACATTAGTATCCATTCGTAATTTAGTAGGTGGCAATCAGCAAAATACATGCCCTGAAACTTTCAACAAGCCCAAAATTCATCGAAGAAATTGCTACATTCGTCTATTATAAACAGGAACTGGTCGAAATGTTTTCTTTACTGCTTGTTATTTACAATATAGTGCTTAAACTTGTAATTGATTGGTAATGTTCTGCACATGAAACAAAAACTATCTGCCACAGGACAGATCCCGACAAAGTCGGGACGCGCAATCATATTTTCTTTTTTTGCTTTACTTGCACTGCTTGCATGGCAAAATAATTCTTATGGGCAGGCAATACTGAAGTTCGGAGGAACAGCAACCTATATTAAACTTTCAAATGGCACAAGCGGAACTCCAATTTATCTTGTTGTTGACAACCCTGCCAACACTGCTATTCAGGGAGCTTCAAGCACTGCAGGATGGATTATTTCAGAAAGCGATTTTAACTATGTGAAATGGGATGCCGGAACAACAGTTGCTTCTTATATAATTCCTTTCGGTTATAACACAAGCGACTATATTCCTTTCACTTTTAATAAAACTTCTGCGGGCAGCGCTAACTTTTATGCCTCTACCTATCATACAGCAGCATCAGACAATTTACCATACGCATATTCTTCACCTACTGCAATATTTCAGGGCACCGGAGGAACCTTTACCAATGATGTGATTGACCGCTGGTGGAGAATCAATGTTTCGGCTGCTGCAACGGCCGATATGACCTTTTCTTATCCTTCAGCCGAAAATACTTTAGCCGCATCAAATACCGATGTTATCAAACCCCAGCGATGGAATGGCACCGGATGGGATGCGCCCGTTGGAGCCGGAAGCAATGCTGTTACAAGTGGTGTGGGAACTGTTAATTCAGGAAGTATATCCAGCTTTTCTCCATGGGTGCTTTCCCGCGCAAGCAATTTTCTTCCTCTCGAATGGCTCTCTCTTTCTACCGGATGCGACAGAGCTGATGTAATTATTAAATGGAGCACCGCCACCGAGCAGAACTCCGATTTTTTTACGGTGGAAAAAAGTTCAGACGGAAATAATTTCACCGCCATTGCCGCTGTGCCCGCGTCAGGCAATTCAAGCACGGTGAAAAATTATTCGGCAGTTGATCGCGATGCGTACGGAACTAATTTTTACCGCGTGCGCGAAACCGATCATGACGGAACTTTTTCCCTCAGCGAAACAGTTGCCGCCAGCGGATGCGCGGGCGATAACGTGAACATTTACGCAGAAGGCGGAAGCATTATGATTGACATTGCCGCGGCTGAAGACGGAAAATATGCCATTGAACTTTTCACCGTGCTGGGGCAGCGGCTGGATGCCGAGCAGCGCACGGTTCTGAAAGGAAACAATCATATTAAACTTATGCCCGAACTTGCCAGCGCGGTTTACTGCGTGAAGGTTTACCCCATTGGAAATTCCTACGGGGTGAGCGGCAACAACAATACAATAACAAAAAAAGTTTTTATACGTTCAACAGAATAAAAACAGAGTATGGAACCCATTGTGCTGAAACATAAAAAAGCCGTTGAGATGACCGATGACGAGTTCGCGCAGTTTTGTGCCGAGAACCGCGATTTGCGAATTGAGCGCAACAGCAATAAAAATATTTTAATCATGAGTCCCACCCATTCTTATACCGGGAAACACAATTCGGAAATTATCCGCCAACTTTCTAACTGGAATCACAAACATAAATCCGGTTATGTTTTTGATTCAAGCACAGGATTCACACTATCCAATAACGCCATGCGCTGCCCCGATGCAGCATGGCTTAAAAAAGAACGGTGGGATGCACTCAGCGAAAAAGAAAAAAAATCATTCGCTCCGCTATGCCCCGATTTTCTCATAGAACTAAAATCAGATACCGACTCGCTTCCCGAACTCAAAAACAAAATGCAGGAATGGCTCGCTCAGGGCTGCCGCCTGGGCTGGCTCATTGATATTGACGCGCAAAAAATTTACATATACAAGCCCGGCACCGAAGTGAAAACCATGAGTGGCTTTGACGGCAAACTTTCAGGCGAAGAGGTATTGAATGGCTTTGAACTTGATTTAACGGAACTAAAATTATAAAGCAACCAAAAACATTTTTATACGTTCAACAATGATACAGATAACTAATCACTACGAATTTACGAATGGGGCTGCTTATTCGCAGATTCGTTTTCATTCGCTATCAGCACAACAATAATCAACGCCAATGAAAACATTAATTGCTCCGCTCAGAAACGAAAAACAAGCAGACCTGTTTCTGAAAATATTTAAAAAGATGGGCGTGAAAGCAAAACTCTACAGCGAAGAAGAAATGGAGGACTTTGCGCTGGCAAAACATGCACAGGAAGCGCTCAATGAAAAAGAAGAACTTCCGGTGGAAGAACTATACGAATACTTGCGCAAACAGGGAGTTGAAATGGACTAAAGCCGGATGAATGTAAAATACAAACCCAAGTTCAGAAAAGACCTTGGGAAAATTAAAGACAAAGAAACACATAAAGCGATATACCGCGCATTAAAGAACATAGAAAAAGCAAACCATGGCTCACAAATTAACAATATAAAGAAACTGAAAAATTATGAAACCCTATACAGAATACGAATTACAATAGATGCAAAAAGGGACTACAGAATGGTAATAAGAATAAAAAACAATAATGTATTGCTTCTGCGGTTCTTGCCGCGCAAAAAAGTATATTCACAAAAACCATATTAACCATAGCAACAAAAAAAGTTTTTATCCGTTGAACAATGGTACAGATAACTAATCACTGCGAATTTACGAATGATAATACAATGGATGTTATTCGAAGATTCGCAACTATTCGCTATCCGCACAAATAACCCAACACCAATGAAAAAAATAATTTTACACTCCGCACTGTTACTCTCCGCCTTCTTTCTCCCTTTAGGGCAGGGGCTTCTTGCGCAGAACATTTCCGTTAATACATCTGGTGCTGCAAACAGTACGCTAAGCATGCTCGAAGTGCTGCAGATAAGCACTACTGCAAGTACAAAAGGATTACACATAGCGCACAGCGGAGCAATTGCCGGAACGGGTTATGGAATATGGGCGGAAAAAACAGGGGCATCCACAACAAATATTGCCGGCTATTTCAGTGCATCAGGCGCAACAAATAATTATGCGTTGATTGTTCCAAGCACCGGTGGAAGGGTAGGTTTTGGAACCATTACACCATTATATGGCGTACAGGTAGATAATACTGGCGATGTACCGTTTTTATTTTTTAATACAACATCGGGTGTAAATAAAAGAACAAGGATAAACTTTGGACAAACCGGCACACTGGGTATGGAAATAGGCAGTGACTATTCAATGAACAATACGAATGATTTATATTTCTATAACCGCGCAACAGGAGCCACAGGCGGATACATGAATCCAGGAACCAGTATTTGGTTTTCTGCTAGAAGCACTAGTGCTGACTTTTATATGACCAACGCGGGTAATACAGGAATCGGAACCATAACACCCGGCACAACAAAACTAGATGTGGTGGGTCCTGCAACCGGAAGCGGTATAACAATTTATGCAGATGGAGGCGGAGATATTGTTTCGGCAAGCGGTGGTTCACTTTTCTTTGATGGAAATTATAGTTATGCCGGAGGAAATTATATCAGGCCCATAGGAGGAGCAAACACTCAGGGCTTTTATACATCCGGCACTCAAAGAATGAGGATATTATCTGGCGGACAAATTTTAGTGAATAATACCGGAGCATCAACTTATGCGAGCGATTTATTTGAAGTGTTAGGCAACGCAACTTATCCGGATCCTGTAAATGGACTTACATCAGTCACCACAGGTACTGCGGTGTATGGTGAAAACACTGCTGCATCAGGAGGAAGTACGGGTGACGGTGTTGATGGATATACAGCACAGTACTCTGGTTATGGTATGTGGGGAGGAAATGGCAATGCAGGAGTTGCGGGTTCTTATAACGCAATAGGAATTCGAGGCGATAATACTGCCGCGGCAGTAGCGGGAGCAGGAGGTTCTGGTGTTGCAGGTTCATCAAGTCAGCCAACTAGTGCGGGGACAATAGGATGGAACTTTAATTCTACAGGAACAGGGCTTGTTGGTTTAGGAAACAATTTGGCCACAGCTACTTTTTTAACGGTCGGAAGCGGAGGTGCTTTCACAGGTAATCAGGTTGGGCTTTACGCAAATCAACCAACAGCCAGTAATACTCTTTCCGGTTCAGGATATAATAGCGGGAATTCTTATGATGGCGTATTGTGCGATGCGAATGTGTCTTCTTCTTCTTATCACTTCGGATTACATGGTACTCTTCAGGGTTCGGGTTCAACTCGTTCTGGTGCTGTTTTAGGTTACAAAGGTACTTCGGGCGAATGGGGGTCTATTGGTTATAGAACTTCTGGTAGTGCCAACTATTCTGGTTATTTTGTAGGCACTGCCATTGGTAATAATGTTGGCACAGGAAGAATGGCAAATTCTATTCCACAACAACGAACAAGTATGGGAATAGGTGTGTATGGTGATGTGGGAAGTTGGATAAGAGGAAATATTTATGGTCTGAATATTAAAGGTGAAAGATATAGTATGTATGTCGATGGAAAATCTTATACTAATGATGTGATTGCGCAATTAAATGATAATGGACCGGGTGCGGACAGAACTGTTTCTTATGTTCCTACTTCCACCAGCGTGGATGTGTATGCTAAAGGAACAGCAGCGCTTACTAATGGAAAAGCATTTGTAAGGTTCGACAGAAACTACAGTTCCATGGTTTCTTCAGAAGTTCCGGTAATTGTTACCGTAACACCTATGGGAAAAAGCAGCGGAGTGTATATTGAATCGGTAAGCGCAGAGGGATTCACCGTGGTTGAAAACAATAACGGAACATCCAATGTGCAATTATCATGGATTGCTGTAGGCACCAAAAAAGGATATGAAAAAGTTGAAACCCCAAAAGAACTGCTTTCTCCTGAATACGATTCCAACATGAACGAAGTTATGTTTAATGAAAATGATTTAGAGCATGCAGGAAAACCCATGTGGTGGGATGGCAGCAAATTAAGATTTGATGCTACTCCCCTAGAGCCAGTTGCTGTAAAAGATGAAAGCATTTACGGACACGCAACTCTAGCCCCTCCTCCGAGAAAACCATCTAAATCCGCAAGCAAGCAGTAAAGATTATTTCCAACGTACGCGTTAAGCTCTGCTTAGTGCGTGAGTAAAAACCAAAGCCCCTTGATTTTCCCCGCTGGCGCGCGTTTGCAACGCGTGTCAAGAGGTTTAGCATTTGTAATGCAAGCATAAAAAACCAAAGCCCTGTGCTCCGTAGGAGTGGCTATGCCACAAAATATGCGCGGGGTTTTTGTTTAAGAACTCACCCCAACCCTCCCGACAAATCGGGACAGGTCTCTTTAAAAAAGAGAGGGAGTAGAGAAAAAAAAGTTTATCTTTGTATAAAAAGAGAAAATATGGGTTCTACTATAAAACATTTTATTGTCAAAGAAAGCCGCAAGGCAAATAAAAAAATTCAAGTTGAGTTTTTAATTGATTCGGGCGCTGTGTATAGTTTAGTTCCGGCAGAGCAATTAAAAAAACTTGGCATTAAACCATATAAAACTCTTGATTTTGTTTTAGCAGACGGAAGCAAAATGACACGGCAGGTTGGTGATGCTTATTTTGAATATCAGGGAGAAGGCGGGTCAGCGCCTGTAATCTTTGGAGAAAAAGGCGATGAGCCGCTGCTCGGAGTTACCACGCTCGAAAGTTTAGGATTAGTATTGAATCCTTTTAAACGAGAGTTATATCCGATGCGAATGCTGATGGTGTAAATTTCCCGTACGCGCTCCGATGCATCGGAGTGCGGGAGTCCCGATTTTATCGGTCCGAAGGACTCTCGGAGGAGTCCCATCGGACTCCTTCGGAGGATACAGAGCCATAAAAAAATATAAAACCTCCCGTTTACTTGCAGGGAGAAGAAGCAGTGCGTTTTCGTTTATCGCGATTTCATTTAACGAGTAAGACATTGCTGCTTTACATACAACAAAACGCTTGTCAAACACTACTGATTTACTGGAAGTTAAAAAATGTTAAATAGGACGAATGCCCGTAATTCTCCTATGAGTTTTATGTTTTCTCCTATGAAGTTTCAGTTTTTATAGAGGAGGGGAATGAAAAAATAATTTCAGCGGAATAAAATTTTGAAAATAATTTTGGGAGATTCCTCATTTCTCCACCTATGGCGGATTCATTCGGAATGACATTTTTTGATTGATAAGGCGGGTGCGGACATTGGATTTTTTCTTTTTACAAAAATTTGCTTGTCCGCGCCAATTTTACTCTCTGATTTTAACCTGTCATTCCGAGCCGGGCGAGGAATCTCATTTTTGTTTCAGGTGAGCATAAAAAAATTCAGAAGTTTTTCCTTCGTTTTAGCTATGACAAATCAGCATTTCGTTTTCGTAGTGATTTTAAAGCATCCTGACAAAAACGGATACATCTTTCCTAAAAACGTTAATGATTTGTTACAAGACGTTTACATTTTGACGCAGGACGTTAAGATAAAGTGACAAGACGTTAATGTTTTTTAGCGGGACGTTAAGATAAAGTGACAAGACGTTAAGATAAAGTGACAAGATGATATCATCCCGTCACAAATTGTAACGATAAAGTGACAAGATGATATCATCCCGTCACAAATTGTAACGATAAAGTGACAAGATGATATCATCCCGTCACAAATTGTAACGATAAAGTGAAAGATTGTTTACGTTTTTTCCAAATGACAGAAATGTTGAAATTTGTGGCGGGCAAAAAATTTACTGTATCACAATCTTTTTCTCGTAAATGGCATCGTTGCTGGTGGCAACAACCGTGTAAATTCCGGGTAATAATTTTTGCTGGGGGTCAATAGCAATCACTTCTTTGTCATTGTAGATGATAGCGACTTTGGAATAGCATTCTCTTCCGAGAAAATCCCCCGTACGCGCCCGTACGCGCTAAGCTAGGAAAGTTCTCTCAAAAAACCACAAATTTCAAGGCAAAAAGAAATTTTTCAGAAATTAATGCGATTTTAATCTAAAACTCAAAGTGACGAAATCATATGGTTTAGTGAAGAAACCATCTGATTTAGTGACGGAACCTACTCATTCCTTCACTAAACGTACTGTTCCGGTAATCAAATGTTATTATTTAGTCGCTTTTTCATGTGGTTTCGTGAAGAAACGTTTTCTTTCGTTGAAGAAAAGGCGCGGTTGAATAAGCGAACCGTATCATTCATTCTCTCAACCAAATCATGTAGCAACAAAATCAAATCTTTTGTTAAAGAAAAGAATTGATTGCATGAAGGAATGCAGTGATTTGTTTGCCTTAACATATCATTTCACCTGAGAAACATTTCTTCCTGTTAAGAAAACATGCGGTTGCCTTAGCGAAACAGATATTCTTATTGCTTTATGCCATCTTCCTGGAGGCAATAATTTCCTTACTTTTATTTTTTTTACATGAAACAACTGCGTTTGTTTTTTACTGACCGCAATACTAAATACGGTGTTATTTTTATTCTGCTCTTTCTGTTGCTGTGCGGAATTTACCAGTATCATTTAATTCTTTTTTTTCGCCCGCAGGGGTTTCATCAGTGGAGGCAGACGATTGGGCTGTCCATTGCCTTGAATTATTATTCTAACGGCATGAACTTTTTTCTGCCGGAAGTTAATCATCTTTTAGCAGACGGAGGCAAAACAGGATATGCAGTTGCCGAATGCCCGCTGCTGTATTATTTATATGCGGTGTTATGGAAGATTTTTGGCGTTCGTGAATTTATTCCGCGCCTCATAAGTTTGCTGCTTGTCTTCGGAGGTTTATTTTCAGTTTATAAAATTGCGGCAAAGCGGCTCGGCATTTTTTGGAGCATGCTGCTGCCCTTATTCATTTTTACTTCTCCCGTTGCCGCGTATTACAGCATCAGTTTTCTTCCCGATAGTTCTGCCTTCGGAATTGCGCTCATAAGTTTATATTGCTTTGACCGCTTCAGGTCAACGCAGGAAAACAAATGGATGTATTTATTTTTTGCTTTATCGCTGCTTGCGGGACTTTTGAAAACCACTTCTGCCATGTTCTTCGCGGCTGTGTTTGTGGTTTTTCTGCTCGAGAAAACAAAAATAGTTTCGTTTGATAAAAAAATATTTAAAGGCGGCTACAAGGAATTTATTTTATTCTTTGTTGCGCTGGCAGGAATTGCTTCGTGGTATTTATGGGCAGCGCATTACAATGAAATTCATGATGCCCATATTTCTGATAGCCGGATTCTTCCTATATGGAGTTTAACCAAAGACGAAATACTTACTGTTATTCGCGATGTATATGAAATTAACTGGTACCAGTTTTTTTGCCCGCAAACTTCTTTTCTTTTTATTTTTCTCACAGCAGGAATATTTTTTCTTAAAAAGAATTCAGATTCTTTTTTATGGCTCCTTTCTCTCTTGCTGGTTGTGGGCGCAATTATTTACATCCTTCTCTGGTTTGCCGTTTGGGGAAGGCACGATTACTACATGTTCCCGCTGTTTCTTTCGCTGATAGTGCCGCTGATAACTTTTTGGGATTACCTGAAAAAAAATTTTCCATCTCTGCATGAATCCAGGGCATTAAAGATTCTTGTTTTCATTTTTTGGGGATATAATGTATGGTATTGCAGCAATAATGTGCGCCTGCGAAACGGAATTGGCGCGGGAGAGTTGGTTTTAACTTCCACTAATTTGGAAAAAGGATTCTGGGATTGGTATTCATGGGACCACAACACGAGAAGAAAAGCATACGAAACAATTGAATCGTATAACAGGGAAATCGGCATAATGCAGAATGATTTGGTGATTTCATTGCCCGATGAAAGCGTATGCATAACCCTTTACCTGATGAATCAGCGGGGATGGAATGAATACGGGGATTTCCGTTTTGAAAACCCAGGAATAAAAAACAAAATTGATTTGGGAGCGAAATACTTATTTGTTGGCGATTCTACGTTGCTGACTCATCCGAACATTCAGCCCTTCACACAGCATAAAATAGGGCAGTATGAAAATATTTCTGTTTATGATTTGAGGGCGTATAAATGATATTGTTTAGAATCATTTTTCGCGAAGAATTTCATATTTCAAATCATCAATAAAAATTTCTTTATCGGTATTCGGAAGCCAGACAAAAATTTTAACTGTATCGCTCTTGCTTCTTATTGCCGATGTCGGGATTTCCAATGAAATATTGCTCCATTTCCCGGGCGTTGATTCTACACAATAAAAATCCAAATCCTTATAGAAATATACGCCTGTGTCGCATGTAAAAGTAAGTGCGAGTAAATTCTCCTTTACACCAACTTCACTCTTTGAAAAAAATTTTACAGATGCCATTCTCTTTCCGGTAGTAGTATCCTTTAAAATTTCTTCTGCACGGAGAGAGAGAGCAGGAGAAAATGAATGCTGTTGATTTAATAGGAGAGAATATTTTCCGCTAGCAGCAACAGATGTTGAGTAAAAAGCATTTTCTTTTTCCACACTGTTTTCGAAATTTAATTCTTTAATTGTAGTATGCAAAAGCATTTTTTCATTTTCATATTCTGGAAGCCCCATGTGTGCGCTCTCAATATCAGGTTCTTTTAAGCATTGCCAAAAGGTTCCCGGCACATCTGTTTTCAGGAAAGAAAGCCAATAAGATTTTTTAGTCATTGAAGCGCAGGTGATATATCCATTCTCATATTGCCATTCCTGAAAAACATTTAAAGAAATTAAAAGTGTGGCAACTGTTAAAATCACTCCCCGCACAAGATTTTTTTTGCTGAGAAAGAAATTATAGCATGATGCCATCGTAATGGCAAGCAGGGAATAGATATCAATATAGGCGCGCAGACCGAATCCTCCATGCCACCACGCCCACCAGCAATGTAGTACATAAATAAAAATTACAAGTATGATTAAAATTGGCAATCGCATCTGTTTGATTTTTTCCTTCATTAAAAAAATCCCAATGATGCCGAACAACATTATTGGAGTATAAAGAAGCCATCCGTTTCTATATCCAAAAAGCCCTGCCATGATATGCGGGTTGTTGCAAAAAAATCTGTCGCCCGTGTATGAAAAGTAGAGCCATTCTCCTGTAATATATTTCCAGTAAATAAGCTGAGGAATTCCGGGGAGAATAAAACAAAGCAGAATAATAAATGCTTTCCCAAGATTATTTTTTAAGAGATGCAGTTTTTCTTTTGCAGAATGCAAATCAGTTATTCCGTACAACACAGGAAAGAGTATGAATAAAATCAAATTTGGCCGGATGATAACGAGTAATCCTCCTGTAAATCCTAATAAAGCAGATATTTTTTTTGTCGGATTAGAATGCCATTTGACCGTTGACCACAAAAACAAACAGGACACAAAAAATACATATGCATGTGCCATCAATGCCTCTGCAGTTGCATAATAAAGAAGATTTGTTCCGAAGAAGAGAGAAAAAATAACTAATGAAACTATTTTATCCGAAAAATAATTCAACAAAAGTTTTCTTAGAAAAATAAATCCGATGATAAGATATATTAATGTCCCGAATTGGAGAAAAACCTGATAGGGCACTGAAAACCCATCTTGCGGTTCGTTTGCAATTCCTGCATATAAATGCCCGAGAAAGAAAAAAGGCGCGTATAAAAAACTTACACCCATTGCCGTTTTAATTACTTTTCCTCCGTTATGCGCGGTCTCGGGCCAGAATTTCAGAACAAAAAAATTTGGATTCTTCTCAATAAAATGCATGGTAATGTCTTTATAAATAAAAACAGCCGGCAAATAATCATAATAGGAAACAACATCCCAGACAATAGGATTTTTATCCCAGCGCTTATTGGCAACGAAAGAAGAAACCCAGTACATTACAATCAGTAGAATGCAAACTTTGCTGAGAAGATTTTTCTTTGAAGAAAGAAGGTTCATTGGAATTCAATTTTAAAATCATCAACAAAGAATGTTTTCTTTGATTTATTCCAGACATAAAGTTTAATACTGTTTTCAGGGCTCACTAAATCGGCAGAAGGAATAAATTTTGTTTCAAATAGGTTCCATTCATTTTCTCTAGATGCATCCATTTTAATTTCTTTTCTTTCCCAAGATAAATTATTGCCGGCAGGATTATTTATCTCCATTACAAAAAACACATCGCTTAATTTTTGGGGAGAAAAAATTTTTAACTGAATTTTTATTTCCTGCAGGTCAGCATAATTTAATTTTTTATTAACCGTTGCGCTGAATTCATTTCTTTCGGAAAGTTTTGAACTAAATTTTCCCGATGAAGATTTTTCCTGCGTGAGTGTATTTTCGTTATCAAGTTCCCCCCTTTGCTCCATATCAAAAAATTCAACATAGGTTTTTTTAGTTTTATGTATTCTTTCCCTGCTGAATACATAAACTGCAAATTTATTTCCCCCCAGCACAGTGAATTCTTCTTTTGGCTTAAATACTTTCAGCAAACTGAAATTTGTATCGTTCATAATTGTATCCAGCGGAATTCTGGCTTCGTTTGCACCATAATGAGCGTCCCACACAATCAATGATTTTTCCGGTACGGTTGTAATTCCCCATTTCTTTATTGCGGGATACAATGACCACAATTCAACTACTCTATTAGTATCGAATACGTCAAGCGAAAGTACATGACCAAGGAACGGATGCAGGTAATATATCCTCTGGGTTTTATACTTAGAATTTTTAATCCATTCTCCCGCTTTTTTTATTACCATTTGTTCGCCTTCAATCCTATAAGGAAAATAATATTGTCTGAATGGAACGCAGATAACTATCGCCATGAAAGCGCAAACAGCAATTAATTTCACTTTTGATTTTTTAAAAGGAGAAAAAATGAAGTTTAATCCTCGCAGTCCAACAAGAGCCGCTACCGGAATAATGCCCGCCATTACGCGAATTAACCCGAGCGAACCCGCAATGCCTTTCCACCAAAAAACAGAATGCGCTACAAAAACAATTACAAACGATCCGTAAATAAGAAAAGATTCTTCAGCAAAGAAATTTTTTTCACGAGCTGTATTTTGTGATTTCAGGAAAAACAACCGATAAAAGAAATAAACGATGCCGCAAAGAAGCACCAATGTTAGCGGCTTGCCGAAAATTTCATCATAGTTGTTTACAAAATGTAAAAGTTCTCCATGGCCATATAGGTCGCTGTTTTGTCCAGTATACGGATTTTGGTTTTTTATCCAGAAAAGGTCATGATAATAAAAATATCCAATAATAGAAAATGCAATGGTTCCAAAAGCAAGGAAAGGGAACATGAAAATTTTTCTTCTGTAAATTAAAACAATAAAAAAAAATGGCAGTATCAAATATCCTTCTGAACGCACATAAGGCAAAAATGAAACTAACATGGCGGATAGAAAAAAACTTTCTTCAAAAGTTAAATAAACAGCAAGCATTAATACAAAACCGAAAAAGGGTTCGGTCAAACCGCTGTTCATGGTTGGAAAATAAATAGATGAAAAAAGCAATAAGAAAATTACGGCAAGAGGAATTTTCATCTTCAGTTTTTTTGCTGTCAGGTAGCATAGCAATGAAGAAAATATTCCACACAGAATATTAAAAACATTTATTCCTAACAAGCCGAACTGTGAAAACGGGGAACTTATTAAGGTGAAAAAAGGTTTTCCCCAACTATAAAGGAATAATTGCGGATGTTTCCATGAATACCGCGATACCATATAATGCCTTAACCCATCCCCCGAATCAAAAGTTCCTTCAGAAAAATATGCTATAACAAAAAAGAAAATAAAAAGCACAATGAAGAGCGAAGTCAGCAAAATCTGTTCGCTTATTTTATCCCGTATGGAAAAAACCTTACTCAATGGTCAATTCGTATAATTCCCCCATAATATCTCTCTTCGGAAACGGAATATATTCCTGTTTGAAAGGAATAGGCGGCCACCATTCCGATAAATGATATTCCTGCGTAATCACAGCAATCATCTGATTGTTCGGAATGGAAGTAATATCCTGCGCCATGTAGCCAACCACGCGCAATTTATTTTTTTCAGGACCAATCCGCCAGATAATATAATTGGGCGTCCATTCAAACTGGTAATAATAATACGGGCTTTTAAAAAGTTCATCATCTTTTGCGGGCGTGCGCGTGGTGAGCGCCTGGTAGCCGTTATCCCACCGGAATATTTCATACTTGGTGCTGTCAAAGTGAACGGAATCCAAACCAACGGTATACCATCGGCAATCTTTGCAAGTCATGTCCCAGTTGGTACAGGCAACAACAATGTCATCGGTTTTCTGCGCGTCCTCAACATATAAATCAGGATTTACTTTATAATATTCATTCGGCCAATAGCGGCTTGTCTTCACCAGTTCAAAATCAATTTCCGAATAATATGTTTGCGGAGAACGGGGCGCATCATTTCGTCCATCTCCTTTTTTGGTGTAACCGCTGTTGCAGGTTCTGCGGTAATTCCATTTTCCTTCATCCTGAAATAAAAGCCAGAAAGCATTCGTTAAACCATCCCACACATTGTATTTATTAATGAGTTCCGGAAATTTTATTTTGGCGGTGATTTTTCCATAGGTAAAACCAATTCTTGATTTAATTCCCATGTTTGATTTATGCGCGTCAGATAAATTTTTATTGCCCGGGTTTATTATTTCAATTGCTTTTTTATTTTCATCGTACCGAACATTCGCGCAGGGATTTTCTGTATTGCGGATGAAATCTTTTTTTAAAGCAGTACTTGAAAATTTTTTTTCTGCCTGCTGATATTCTTCCAGCGTGTAACTTGAATCATTCACATCTTTAAGCAGGGGAATGGTGTTCATCGGAAATTTTATTGCCGTAGTAAAAAACTGGGCGAACTGCGCATTCATGTATAAATCCTTATTCCATCCGCAACTTCCTTCAGCAGGAATTTTTCCTGCGCCCGGATATTCCAGCCCATCGGCATAAATTCCTGAAGCAAGATTCAGCGAAGCATTCACCGTAACAAAATTTGAATCGAGAAAAACTTTTGTATCGGGAAAAGAATCTTTATTTATTTTATCTGAGAAAAACCAATAGGGAGAAATAAAATTTCCATCGGGAGAAGTTTGATTGATATGCTGAATGCAGGAAGGAATTTTTTTCAGGTCAGTTTCAGAAGTAACAACAATCATCAAACTGTATTTTCCCATTCTCGGATTTCTTTTCCAGCGGTTATTTTCTTCTGACTTGGAATCATTATTTTTCAAACTCCATTTTGCATCAAGAATTAATTGTTCGTCAATACTCAGTTTATTTTGTTTTGCCTTAGCAACAATGGAGGCATACCATTCTTTTGTGGCTTTAATATTTTTTACCGTCTTATGAATGCTGTCTTCATTAGAAAAAGATTTTTCAAACGGCTGCCCGAAATATTTTTTTTCATTGCGCGGATTGCCGATAATTTTTATAGAGTCCGTAATTTTTTCCTCAATGGAGGAAACAGATTTAAATCCCGTCACCGTATCTTCCCATGAACCGTAAAAATTTTCAGAAGCCAGAGGGTTATGAAGTTTTGTCGTGTCTTTATTCTCGGGGAACTTATAACTTTCATTCTGATAATAAATTTTATAAAAATATTTTTTGCTTCTGTTTCCTTTAACATCAAAGGAAATTTTAAAATTCCCGGAAGGAATCTGCCTCTTCGTTGGAATTTCTATTCCCCTGTAAAGGGCTTCCGTTAAATCTGCCTGCATAATATGATTGGTGAATTTCCCAAAATCATATTCTACATTCATGATTTCAGTTTTCCGGCAGGAAGAAAAAGAAATAATAATAAATGAAAAAGTTATAAGGCGGCAGAAAAGTTTCACTGTAAAAATTTTGTAAATGTAAAGTAAAATTAAACCCGCTCTTTCTCTTCCATTCGCCTGCGGATATCTTCCAGTTCTCCTTTGGGAATTGCGCTGATGAGCCGCTGGGTATATTCGGTTTTAGGATTTGCATAAATGGAATCCGATTCTCCCATTTCCACAATTTTTCCCTGCTCCATCACCAGCATGCGGTCGCTCATGAATTTTGCCACCGATAAATCATGCGTAATGAAAATATAAGTAAACAAAAATTCTTTTTGCAACTGCCGGAGAAGATTCAGCACTTGCGCCTGAATAGATACATCGAGCGCGGAAACGGACTCATCGCAAATAATAAAGCGCGGATTGAGTGCCAGCGCGCGCGCAATGCAAATGCGCTGCCGCTGCCCGCCCGAAAATTCATGCGGGTAGCGGTAAAAATGCGATTCGTCCATGTTTACTTTTTTCAGAAGTTCTATTGCCCAGTTTTTTCTTTCCCAATCGGAATGATAAAGTTTATGCACGTGCATGGGTTCGGTAATGGCTTCGCCAATGGTGATGCGGGGATTCAAAGAAGAGTAGGGGTCCTGAAAAATAATCTGCATGTGCCTGCGCAGCGGGCGCAGTTGGTTGATGGATAATTCCATTATGTTTTTTCCTTCAAATGAAATTTCTCCTTCGGAAGGTTCTATTAACCGCAGAATAGTTCTGCCGAGCGTGGTTTTTCCGCAGCCGGATTCTCCCACGAGACCGAGCGTTTCACCCGGGTAAACATCGAACGAAACATCGTCCACTGCTTTCACAAATTCTTTCGAGCGTCCGAAAATTCCTTTGCGTACGGGAAAATATTTTTTCAGATGTTTTATTTCGAGAATCGGCTTCTGAGAATAAATTTCTTTATGCCTGTTTTCGCGCTCGCGCCTCGATATAATTAATTTGCTGGTCACTTGCTCAATGGTGAACTGGCTTTCGGTGAGTGTTCCGTCTTCGCGCGTTAACATGAAATCAGAAATCGTAGGCAGCCAATGATACCTTCTGTTCAGAGGAGGGCGGCAGGCAAGCAGCCCTTTTGTGTAAGGATGCTGCGGGTTGGCAAAAATTTTCCAAACACTTCCTTCTTCCACAATTCTTCCCTTGTACATTACAATCACGCGGTCGGCAAGTTCGGCAATCACGCCAAGGTCATGCGTGATGAACATGATAGACACATCGCGTTCGCGCTGAAGTTTTTTCAGCAGTTCCAAAATGGTGTGTTCAACGGTTACATCGAGCGCTGTGGTGGGTTCATCGGCTATGAGAATTGCAGGGTTGCAGGAAATTGCCATGGCAATCATGATGCGTTGGCGCTGCCCGCCCGAAAGTTGATGCGGGTAAGTAGCATACATTTCTTCGGGACGGGGCAACTGCACTTCGCGAAAAAGTTCAATTGTTTTTTGTTTGGCGGTTTTTAGCGTGCACTTTTGGTGAAGGAGAATGGCTTCCGCCACCTGGTCTCCGCAACTGTAAACCGGGTTGAGCGAAGTCATTGGCTCCTGAAATATCATCGCGATTTCGTTTCCGCGATAGAGGCGCAGTTGTTCTTCGGGAATACTTGCCAAATCAACCGCTCCGTGCTTCTTGCTGTGATAAATCATTTCTCCGCCAGTAATTTTTCCTGGCGGACTTTTTATCAAATGCATGATTGAAAGTGCTGTCACTGATTTTCCCGTGCCCGATTCTCCGACAATGCCAAGAATTTCTCCTTTGTGAAGCATGAAAGAAATTCCGTTCACCGCGCGCACGGTTTCATCTTCCGTGCGGAATTCGGTAACAAGATTTTTTACTTCGAGTAATCTGGGTCCCATAATGGGGCGAAGACGCAATTGAATGTTGGCTAATTTACATTTTATCTTGTTAACAAAAACGGATTGGCAATTCTTTTTATCTTCGCTCGCCTTTTAAATTTAATTTATAATCTATAATTTTTAATTCATAATTTCCTGCTATGCCGAGTTTAAAAGAAGTCCGCACGAGAATTGCTTCCACCATTTCCACGCAGCAAATCACCAGCGCCATGAAAATGGTGAGCGCTGCCAAACTCAAGCGCGCGCAGGATGCCATTCTTCAACTTCGACCGTATGCGGCAAAACTGAAAAGCATTCTTGAAAATGTTACCTCTTCATCGGGCGGAGCCTCCGGTGGAGTTTTTGCAAAAGAAAGGTCGGTGAAAAATGTTTTGCTGGTGGCAATTACTTCCAACCGCGGGCTATGCGGGGCATTCAATTCAAATGTTATTAAAACTGCAAACCGGCTGATACGCGAAGAATACAAAGGAACAAAGGTGAGCGTGATTTCCATCGGCAGAAAAGCAAATGACTATTTTAAAAAAACCGAATACGGAATTGTGGGCTCGGATTTGCCGCGGGGATTGAATGAACTTTTCGACCACCTGACTTTTGAAAAAGTGCTGCCTGTTGCCGAAACCATTATGAAACGTTTTTCTGAAGGACAATTCGACAAAGTGGAATTAATTTATAACCAGTTTAAAAATGCCGCTTCGCAAATGATTTCGGTGGAGCAATTTCTTCCGGTGGCAAAACCTGCTCAGGAAAAACAAGAAAAACAAGTTTCGGTAGATTATATTTATGAACCTTCGCAGGAAGAAATCATAAAAGATTTAATTCCCAATGCGCTGAAAACACAACTCTACAAAGCGCTGCGCGATTCGCTTGCATCAGAGCATGGCGCGCGCATGACGGCAATGCATAAAGCCACCGACAATGCAGGAGAAATTCTTCGCGACCTTCGCCTTACTTACAACAAAGCCCGCCAGGCAACCATCACAAAAGAAATTCTGGAAATTGTTGGCGGAGCGGAAGCATTGAAGAACTAAGAAGTAAGATTTTAGAAGTGAGAAGTGAAATGCGGTATTTACTTTTAACTTCTCACTTTCAACTTTTCACTTTTTCAATGCGCCTTCACCGGAAAATCCATTATCAGGTTTGATTTCACCTTCACGCCCATTGTTACACCCGGAGCGAATTTTAATTTCTCCAAAAGTTTTTTTACTTCATTGCCAACTCCCGAGCCAACATCGCTGAGGATTTTTATATTTTTTATGGTACTGTCGGGCATCACATCAAAACTTAATTCCACCGTTCCTTCAATATATTTTTTCTTTGCCTCTTCGGAATATTTTGTGTTGTACAAAACATAGTTATATAATTCCTGTTCGCCTTTGGGATAATGCGCTTCCTGCGATGAAGTCACCGTCATATTTTGTTTATCGGAAGAAGAACTGCTTTGAGAAAAGCAATAAGAAGAAAACAGCAGGCAGAAAAGAGAAAAGAATTTTTTCATGATTTGTTTTTTAAAAGTTGTTCAATCGTTTTCGGGTACCACGCATGCTCGAGTTGATGAATTTTTTTTGCCAGCGATTCGGAAGTTTCATTTTTCTCCACTTCGCATTTCTTTTGTAAAATAATTTCTCCTTCATCGTAATGCTCGTTCAGAAAATGAATTGTGATGCCGCTTTCCTTTTCTCCTGCGTCAATCACCGCTTTGTGAACGTTCAATCCATACATTCCTTTGCCTCCAAATTTAGGAAGAAGCGCGGGATGAATATTTACAATCTTATTTGGAAATGCGTGAAGGATGCTATCGGGAATTTTCCACAGAAAGCCGGCACAAATAATCAAATCAATTTTTTCGTCCTGTAATTTTTTCAGCAAATGATTCTCGTTAGAAAATCCTTCCTTATTAATAAGGAAGGATGGAATATTGCTTTGCCGGGCGCGGTTCAAAACATTTGCTTTGGGGTTATTGCAAACAATTAAACTTATTTTTACCTTACTTCCCCTGAAATAATCAATAATATGCTGAGCATTAGTGCCTTCTCCCGAAGCGAAAATCGCAAGCCGTTTCATATATAAGAAGTAAACCTACTAAAATTCTTTTTTGCCGTTAAAACGGAACTTATATCTTTGCCGGACAATTTCAAAATCTCATTCAAATGACAAAAGTAGCAGACATTGACGCAAAAGTTAAAGCCATCATTGCCGACAAACTCGGAGTGGATGAAAAAGAAATTACTCCGCAGGCAAGTTTTACCAATGACCTTGGCGCTGATTCGCTCGATACCGTTGAACTCATCATGGAGTTTGAAAAGGAATTCAACATTGCAATTCCTGACGAGCAGGCAGAAAAAATCAGTACCGTTGGCGAAGCCATCGAGTATATTAAGAAGAACATTAAATAATTTTTCTTTTTGAAGATAAACCTGAAAGTCAAAAGTCAGAAGTGTGCATTATCTTTTGGCTTTTGACTTTTGGCATTTATCAGCATTGCTGAAATGGAATTAAAACGGGTTGTCATAACAGGCATTGGCGCAGTTACTCCGCTCGGGAATAATGTTTCCGATTATTGGAATGCATTAGTGAACGGAGTCAGCGGTGCTGCGCGCATTAGTCGGTTCAATCCCGAAAAATTCAAAACACAGTTTGCCTGCGAAGTAAAAAATTTCAAAGCCGAAGAACATTTCGACCGCAAAGAAGCCCGCAAGCTCGATCCGTATTCTCACTATGGAATTGTTGCCGCAACGCAGGCATTTAACGATTCGGGATTGGATAAAGAAAAAATAAATCTTGACCGCTGCGGAGTTATCTGGGGTTCAGGCATTGGCGGGCTTGAAACTTTTCAGCAGGAAGTTTCCGGTTTTGCGAAAGGCGATGGCACTCCGCGCTTCAATCCGTTCTTCATTCCAAAAATGATTGCGGATATTTGTGCGGGACATATTTCTATTCTCTACAGTTTTCGCGGACCAAACTATACCACTTGTTCCGCCTGCGCATCTTCCACCAACGCAATGATTGACGCGTTCAATTATATCCGCCTTGGAAAAGCCGATGTGTTTATCACAGGCGGTTCCGAAGCGGCAGTGAATGAATCAGGCGTTGGAGGATTTAACGCAATGCACGCGCTCTCGGTGCGAAATGATTCTCCGCAAACGGCTTCGCGTCCGTTCGATAAAGACCGTGATGGATTTGTTTTAGGCGAAGGCGCAGGCGCGTTGATTCTCGAAGAACTTGAACACGCAAAAGCGCGCGGTGCAAAAATTTATGCCGAAGTTGCCGGAGGAGGAATGACTGCCGATGCGCATCACATCACTGCTCCGCATCCCGAAGGTTTGGGTGCGCTCAACGTAATGCGAAACGCCTTGAGCGATGCAAATATGAAACCGGATGAAATAGATTACATCAACGTTCACGGAACTTCCACTCCGCTTGGCGACATTGCCGAATCAAAAGCCATCAAAGGAGTTTTTGGCGAGAGCGCATATAAATTAAATATCTCTTCCACGAAATCAATGACCGGGCATTTGCTCGGAGCGGCAGGAGCAATCGAAGCCATTGCTTCCATTCTTGCTGTGAAAAATGATATTGTTCCTCCTACAATAAATCATTTCACCGATGACCCTGAGTTTGATACGAAACTAAATTTCACTTTCAACAAAGCGCAGAAAAGAATTGTTCGTGCAGCTTTGAGCAACACCTTTGGTTTTGGCGGGCATAATGCTTCGGTGATTGTGAAAAAATTCCAGTAAGAAATTCTTGCTGCAAGATTCCAAAATTCATTGTAGTTTCGCTTTCTCTATGAGAAAATTTATTTTAAAATATTCTTTGGCTGTTTTTTCCATCTGCCATTTGCCATCTTGCATTTTACATGCTCAAGATTCCACCCGCCTCATTCTCATCGAAACTTCCTATGGAAATATTAAACTTAAACTTTACAATGAAACTTCTCTTCATCGGGATAATTTTTTAAAGTTAATCGGAAAACATTTTTACGATTCTCTTTTGTTTCACCGCGTGATAAATACATTTATGATTCAAGGCGGTGATCCGGATTCAAAAAATGCTCCGCCTGAAAAAATGCTGGGCGATGGCGATGCGGGCTATTTAATCCCTGCTGAGTTCAATCAAAAACTTTTTCATAAACGCGGAGCGCTTGCTGCCGCGCGTGATGGCGATGAAGTGAATCCGGAGCAAAAATCATCCGGCTGCCAGTTTTACATTGTGCAGGGAAGAATTTTTACCGATAGTTTGCTCGACCTCGTGGAAAAAAGAATTACGCACATGAAAGCATATAATAATGTGGTGAAAAAACCGGAGAACAAAAAACTTCTGGAGAAATACTGGCAGTTCATGCAGCAGCAAAATCCTGACAGCATGTTCGCGGCAAAGAAAAAAATTGACGCTCTCACCGAAGAAGAATTTGCAAAACTTCCTCGTATAAATTTTCTCAAGAACAAAGAAATGCATACAAAACCATTGGCGGAGCTCCACACCTGGATGGAAGCTACACGGTGTTCGGAGAAGTAATTGAAGGAATGGATGTGGTGGATAAAATTGCTTCTGTTCCAAGAAACAGAATGGACAGACCATTGACTGATGTAAGAATGAGAATTTCTATTATCAAATAATTATGCGGGATAGAATTGATAAGTTACTTTCTGAAATTGAAGAATTGGAAATAAAATCCAAAGAGCATCTGGAAGAATTTCGTTTGAAGTATCTGGCGAAGAAAGGAATTCTTGCTGCGATGTTTGATGATTTCAAAAATGTGGCAGTGGAAGAGAGAAAAGAAGTAGGGAAAAGATTAAATGAACTGAAAACAAAAGTTCAGGATAGATTCAACCAGCTCAAAGAAAAATTTGAAAGCACGGAAGAAACTTCTTCCGAAACAGATTTGACAAAACCTGCCGAACCGATTTATTTCGGTTCGCGCCACCCGATTTCCATAGTGAGAAATCAGATTGTAGAAATTTTTTCTAGAATTGGTTTTACTGTGAAAGAGGATAGAGAAATTGAAGATGACTGGCATAATTTTTCCGCGCTCAATTTGCCCGAAGACCATCCGGCAAGAGATATGCAGGATACATTCTTCGTGAAATTCCAAAATCCAAATAACAAATCCCAAATCGTTCTGCGTACGCACACTTCTTCAGTTCAAATCCGCGTGATGGAAAATTCACAGCCGCCCATCCGAAGTATTTTTCCAGGAAGAGTTTACCGCAAGGAAAATATTTCCGCGCGCGCGCATTGTTTTTTTCACCAGGCGGAAGGATTATATGTAGATGAAACTGTTTCGTTCGCGGATTTGAAGCAAACGCTTTTATACTTTGCTCAGGAAATGTTTGGAGAGAATACAAAAATTCGTTTGCGCCCTTCTTATTTTCCGTTCACCGAGCCGAGTGCGGAAGTGGACGTGACCTGTTTCATCTGCGGAGGAAAGGGCTGCAACATTTGCAAAGGCAGCGGCTGGGTGGAAATTCTCGGATGCGGAATGGTGCACCCGAAAGTTTTAGAGAATTGCAAAATAGATTCCAAGAAGTTTACAGGCTTCGCTTTCGGAATGGGAATTGAACGCATTGCTATGCTCAAATATCAAATCAATGACATCCGTTTGTTTTATGAAAATGATATTCGCTTTCTGGAGCAGTTTAAATCAGCGCTTTAGAAATCTGGCAGCAAGAGTAAAACAGAGAATCAATCCTGAAAGGTAAAAGCAAACTCTTCCGATAATATCTCCAAACTTTGTGTAAAAAGTTTTTTCAGAATTGCTGTTGATGCTTGCCTTAATAACTGCCGGCTTCCACCATTCTGTTTCCTGTGAAAAATCTCCGCGCTCGTTGATGAAGCAGGAAATTCCCGTATTCGCGGAACGCGCAATGCTTCTTCGCGACTCAATCGCGCGCAATCTTCCATAGAGCAAATGCTGTTTATATCCTGGCGTATCTCTCCACCAGCCATCATTCGTGATAATGAAAATTAATGCTGCTCCATTCTTAATGTAATCGCCAACATATTCTCCATAGATGGATTCGTAGCAAACAACAGGCGCAATTCCTTCTTTGCCTGTGAAAACAGTTCTTTCATCCTGCGTTCCCAAACTTCCGGACATTCCTCCCAAATCAATGGCAAGTTTTCCAAGAAATCCGAACACGGCAGGATACGGCATTCGTTCCACACCCGGAACTAATTTTGACTTGTGATAAATTTGAATTTTGTTTGAACTGTCAATTTGCAAGGCCGTATTGTATGCATCGTAATAGCCATCCTCTTGTTTGAACTTGCGCGCGGTGACAGAAAGTTTTTCTCCTTCCTTATATAAATACCAGGTGGAAGCGCCCGTAATGATTTTTAATTTCGGATACGGTTTCAAAAACTCTTTCAGAATTTTTATGCTTGCTGTTTGCTCCAAATCATTTTCCCAGATTTCTTCAGTGAGAGCGGTTTCGGGAAAAACTAAATAATCTGTAGTTGAATCTATTTTTTCTTTTGCAAGCGCGAGCATTTTATTCAACTGCTCTTCGAAATTCATCCCGCTGAACTTTTCGCTGTACGGGTCAATGTTCGGCTGAACACAAACAATGTTTACTGGATTTTCTTTTTCTTTGTATGAGTAATAAATAAAATAAGAAATAACAATTGGAATTAGAATCGCTGGAACAATCACAAAAACTTTTTTGGGTTTGCCATTCAGCCATTCGAAGAAAAATAAATTCAGAGCAAGCACCCATAAACTTCCTCCGGGAACTCCGGTGAATTCATACCACTGAATCCATGTATGGTTTTTTGCAAAAGCATTTCCAAGTGTGAGCCAGGGCCAGGTTAAATCCCAGCGGTGGTGAAAATATTCAAATGCAATCCAGGAAATTACAAACAGCCAGTTGGCAGTAGCCAGTTGGCAGTAGGCGGATTTTAACAGTCGTCTTTTTACTATATGAAAAATCCAGAAGACCATCGCCATTAAAAAAGAGTTGGCGAGAATTGCCATTGCCGCTCCGCCCAGTGAAGCATTGTAAACCCACCACGTGCTAGAAATATTCCAGATGAAAAAAGTTAGATAGGAAAGTCCGAACAATAAAGTCCTTCTTGCTGTTGTTTGTCCTGAGGAAAACGCGTGTTCAATTTTCAGGAGGGGAACAAATGCAAAAAATAAAATCACCGGGAAACCAAACGGAGGCCAGGCAAGAAAAAATAAAATTCCGCTGAGAAGGGAAAGAAGAAAAAGTTTTTTTCTGGAAATCACAGAACGAATGTAGCGAAATAAAAAATCCCACCTGAAACCAGATGGGATTTGAAGTGTTATAGTTTGTTAAAATTACCCGAGAGCAATTCTTTTGAAAGCAACAACCTTTGCCTCTTTATCCGCTTCTGCCAGATACTGCGCAACGGTTTTTTTTGCTTCGCGGATATATTCCTGATTTAACAAGGTTGACTCGGAATAAAACTTATTGAGTTTTCCCTGCGCGATTTTGTCAATCATATTTTCCGGCTTGCCTTCTTTGCGTGCAAGTTCGCGTCCGATTTCCAGTTCGCGGTCAATGATTTCCTGCGAAACATCATTTTTATCTATGGAAACAGGCGCCATTGCTGCAACCTGCATCGCAATGTTTCTTCCGACTTCTTCAGAAATATTTTTCGTGAAGCCAATAATCACTGCCAATTTATTTCCGGGATGAATGTAAGAAGCAACTTTCTCTGTAGAAATTGTTTCATAGCGGGAAACGTCTAACTTCTCTCCGATTTTTCCAACGAGTTCGCTGAGTTTATCGTTCATGGAAAGATTTCCTTCGTAAGAAAGTGTTTTCAGCACATCAACATTGTCCGGAAATTTTTCCAGCGCGATGGTTGCCACTTTTTCTACAAACGCTGCGAACTCCTGGTTGCGCGCCACAAAATCTGTTTCTGAATTCACGGAAACTAAAATTCCTTTTTTACCGTCTGCCGAAACTTTTGCAAGAACAATTCCTTCTTTCGCTTCGCGCTCGGCACGGCTTGCTGCAACTTTTTGTCCTTTCTTGCGGAGGATTTCAATTGCTTTGTCATAGTCGCCTCCTGCTTCGGTTAATGCTTTTTTACAATCCATCATCCCTGTGCCTGTAATCTGGCGAAGGCGGTTCACATCGGCTGCTGATATTGTTGCTGTCATTGTCATAGCTAAAAAAATTTCTACTTATTATTTTATTTTCCCTTCTTCTTCCATCGTAAGTTTCTTCTCAATCTTTTTCACTTTTTCTTCTCTTTCTTTTTGTTCTTCTTCAGCTGCGGCTTCAATCATTGATTTTTCTTTGTCGCCCGAATCTTTGTCTGCTTTTCTTTCTGCCAAACCTTCTTCAATAGCTTTTGTGATTACGCCAACAATGAGTTCAACGGAAGTTGCCGCGTCATCATTAGCCGGAATCGGGAACTCAACCACATTCGGGTCAGAATTTGTATCTACGATTGCGAATGTGGGAATGTTCAACCGTTTTGCTTCCGCAACCGCGATGTGTTCAATGTTCACATCCACTACGAAAAGTGCAGCGGGAAGGCGAGTCAAATCTGCAATGCTTCCAAACAAAGTTTGAAGTTTGTCGCGGTGACGGCTCAGCATTAATCGTTCTTTCTTATTCATTGAATCCATTGTGCCGTCTGTTTTCATTCGGTCAATGGTTGCCATTTCGCGGATGCTTCTGCGAATGGTTACAAAGTTTGTGAGCATTCCACCGGGCCAGCGCTCGGTAACAAAAGGCATGTTCACGCTTTTTGCTTTTTCGGCAACTGCGTGCTTGATTTGTTTTTTTGTTGCAACGAAAAGAATTTTTCTTCCGCTCTTTGCAATTTGCTTGAGAGCAGCAGCGGCTTCTTCAAGTTTCGCTTGAGTTTTGTTCAGGTCGATGATGTGAATGCTGTTTTTGTCTCCGAAAATATAAGGAGCCATTGCAGGATTCCATTTGCGGGTGAGGTGCCCGTAGTGTGCGCCTGCATTCAGAAGTTCGTCAAAAGTTACGCGTGACATTTATTGTTTGATTAAGTTTATTTTTTATGAGAGAATTTTGTTTTCAAAGTTTTATTTCGGAAGGTTGGATGGTTGGAATGATGGATGGCTGTAAAGACAAACATCCAATATTCCATTCTTCCATTGTATATTAACGTTTAGTGAACTGGAATCGTTTGCGTGCTTTTTTCTGTCCGGGTTTTTTGCGTTCCACTTTGCGCATATCGCGGGTCATCATTCCATCTGCGCGAAGCAATTTTTTTGTTTCGGGATTGGAATCAATCTTCACCATAGCTCTTGCTATTGCAAGGCGAATGGCCTCTGACTGGCCGGTGATTCCTCCACCTTCAACAATAATATCAATATCATATTTATTCAGGCAATCCAGTTTAACAAGCGGCTGAGTTACCTTAGCATGCAAAACCATTGAAGGAGAATATTGCTTTGATTCTTTATTATTGATAAGAATTTTTCCGCTGCCTTTTGTTACGAGCGCGCGGGCGATGGAG
>JACQAL010000015.1 GCA_016195025.1 Bacteroidota bacterium
TCTTTGCATAATCTGATAATGGGAAGCAAGAACATCTCTGCCATCACGGTAGATATTTATAAAGTAGGCATCTGGAAATATTTCCATTAATGAATGGGCGACAAGAATATTTTTGGGAACTTTTTCAGATACATAATCAAATTTTTCAAACTTTTGCCTATTAAAAAATGAGTGGTAGAATTTTCTAAAGTTTTCGCTAAGTTCATCATTGGAAGAAATAAAAAACTCCGCTTCGGATTCTTTCCATCCGTTTTTCATCCGTTCATAAAGGTGAAAAATATCATGAGTAAAATTAAATTCATTGCCGCTGAACTGGTATCCTCCGCCTATCCTGGAATGAGAGGTAAGAATTCTTTGAAGTAATGTCGTACCGGACCTGCTGCTTCCTCCGACAAAAATAAAACGAGGTAATTTACTTTTTTCCACTTCTGATTTTAAAGAGAAATAGTATAATATGTTTTCACTTCCACCCTATTTGTAAAACCTTTTTTGAATTTTGAAATATTATTCTTTTTCTCATCATCAAATTTATCAACAATATCCATATTCATTTTTTTCAGACCGATTTGTTTGCCATACGATATGGAATGATAGATGGGATAATGCGCAATGGAAATATTTTCTGCCATAAGTGACCTGTCATTTACCGCAACAGAATAAAATGCTTCTTCGGTACCATGCAAAAAAAGATTTGCCGATACTAAGTTATCCGAATAAAAGGCGGTCGTTAAATATGCGCCCCCTTGTTTTATCATTTCATATTGCAATTCCCATGTAACATCGTTCCGGGTTTGTCTTCCGGAAGTATGTAGGTGAAAATTTTTAAACTCATCAAAAAGCTTTTTATCCGCATTGTCCTTATTCATAATATTTACCTTTAAATTACGTTCCCCCCAATTGATGAGTGATTTATAACTTTTCCGAATGTTGGATTTTATTATTTCCAGCGGCAACGCAAGATCGATAATTCCGTAATGCTCGTTTGAAACAGAAACAATATTATTGAAATAATTGGAAATAAGATACTCATCATAATAGCATCTAAGATTAAAAATCTTTCCCTGATTCTTCAGTGCATCTATTTTATTAAAAAAAAAATTAAAAACCTGATCGATTATTTCCGGTTTGTCTTTCAGGAAATGAACTGTAAACGGAAAATGGAAATAAGAGAGAGTGTTTGAATCAGAAAAGCAAATTGCAATTAATACCGGCTCGTGGTTATTATAAATTACAATACTGAGATTTTTATGACGATTATTATAGTATTCGTTGTAATATTTTTGAGAAAGAGGCAGCCAAAAATATTGCGATGAAATTTTTTTCCATAAACGCGATTCATAAAAAATTTTTATATCATCTTCGCTGATTTCAGAGAACATTTTCAAATACACATTGCCCATATTATTTTTTATGTTTTTGTTTGAGCAACTTTAAATAAGTGCGCATCGTCTTTTTATTATTAGTCAGATTGCCGTTATGCTTTCTATACCTGTAGAGAGGAAGAATAATATTATAGATTTTATATTTCTGAAGAAATCTTTTTCGCAAGTCCTCTTCTTCGCGCGCCCTGAAATTTTTATCATAGAGCCCTATATCAAAAAGTCGCTCCTTTCGGAACATTATCCCACAGGCAATCGGTTTTTTTTCTGCTGAAATAAGTTCCTGATGATTTTCTTTTTCATCTACAAGAAAGTAATCAACAGATACCGCATCAAGGTTATTGTTTTCTATAAGGAATAAAGATTGCATTCTGAGCAATTCATTGTGCATGTAATCATCGGCATCGAGAAAAACTACAAATTGTCCCCTCGCCTTTTTAATTCCGGTGTTACGGGCTTCTGCTAAACCAACATTTTTTTCTAAATGAATCAATCGGATTTCACTGTCATAATTTTTAAGAATCTCTTTGGTAGCGTCCGTGCTTGCATCGTTTACAATAATGATTTCAAATTTTTTTCTCTCAAGCGTTTGATTCAATACGCTACGAATAGCGCGCTCAATATATTTATCGTAATTGTACGCAGTAATAATTACAGATATCATTTTGAAAAAAATTAGTTTTTAAATATTTTCTCCCAGAAGTCATCTATTTCTTTAATAAAATTATTTGCTGTGTGCACTTCATAGCAAATTCTTACGCTTTCTTTTTGCATTCTTTCATGCAATGCGGGATGTTTAAGATAATTTATTAAGCAGTCAGCTATTCCCTTTGCGCTATCTTCTTTTGCCAGGAATCCATTACTATTTTCTTTAACATAATAGTATGTCTGTCCAACATTTCTTGCAATAATTGCATTACCGCTTGCCATGGCTTCGTTCATTGAAAGCGAAGTGAAGTTTTCATACTCCTGAGTGGAAACAAAACATTTTGATTCATTAAAGATGGCGGCCATATCGGTTACGTTGTTTCTTAATTCGGCCCAATCTGCAAGATGATAATCTTTTATTTTTTGCTTTACGATTTCCTCCTGTTCTCCCTGACCGCAAATTAACACTTTCCACCCTTCCAAAAAGGATTTATCCAATAAATTAATTGCCTCGATAAACATTAAAGGATTTTTTTGGGCGGTTAACCATGCTGCGAACACAATTATGTTTTTTTTTTCATTTGCCGGAAAAAAATTTTCTGAATTACAAAAACAATATTTAACGGGATATATAAAAGGATTCGATCGTATGATTTTATTCTTTTCGACATATTCTTTAAATAAATCATACCATGAATATATTCCATCAATTTTAATATTTTGAAACAGTGGGTCAAATTTCTGGTGAAAAATTTTAAATGCTTTACTGCCTGTATTGTTATACTCATATGGAAAAGTGCAGTGGATAAAATTAATTACAATTTTCGGACGAATGTTTTTGGGAAGTTTCTGGATAAATATCAATTTGTCATAAAAGGTCTCATGGTAATACTGGCAAATATGAATGAGGTCCAGGCGGTATACGATTATAATATATAACAGGTGAATGTTTTCAAGTATTTTTTTAAACCGGTTGTTTATGTTAAGAAGTTTTAAAATCCTTTTTCTGATTTTCTGATAATCGGATTTAAGAGTAATATCATTATAAGAGTTTTTATCAGTAAAGAAGAAAAGATTATGCTTTGGAGAGCCGTTATAATAGCGGTAGAAAAAATCAATAAAGAAACGCTGCGCTCCGCCACCTCCGGATAAGTTGGAAATGCCTATATGAAATAAAGCTATATTATACTTTTTCATCAGCAAACAATGCTCTTATTTTCTTCCACGCAAAGTTATGCCATAACGGTCAATATGCTCATGCACAATTTTTAATCCGGATGACCGAAACCAATCCCGGACTTCAGGCAAGGTATGGCGGGAACAATTCTGAGGATGATACCAATCATAATTGATAACCGCATTATCATGAAAAGAAATACCCTCATTCCAAAAACATTTCATATAAAAATGATAAAAAAAACGATGGATGTCATATTCTCCTTCTTCTATGTCCAGAATCTCCACAGCGGGAATTTTAACTTTTGTTTTTAAACCCGAAAGGGTTTTCCCCAATTGAGTGATTTGCTCGCACGCTTTCATTGCCTCCTCATAGGAAAGCCGGGAAATTTTTTGCCTTACATAATCATCGACAAATTCCCTTACGGGAGCTTTTTGCTTATAGACATAAATGGCAATTTCTCCATTGGATTCCAACAAGCAAGACAAATTCTCAAATGCTTTTTTGGGATTTTCCGTATGATGCAACACTTCCTGACAATAAATGAAATCAAATTTTCCAAGAGAGGATAAATCAGCCAGCAAATCAAAGGATTTGATCCAAATATTTTTATATCCGCTTAAGTTGCTTTGAGCGACCCCGGCAGAAACAAGGTCGATACCGCCCACTTCTGTTTCTGTCGAATGGGAATGTTCGCGGAGCAATGCTGTAACGCGCCCGTTACCGCAACCGGCATCTAAAATTCTTTTTTTATCGGAAAGAAAATCTTTTAATCCTTCCAAGGAATTCCATCCGTTTCGGTCCAAAATCCATTGTTGTATTTCAGAGCCCTTGTGAAGAGTTGGTGCAAACGCCAACTGTGTATTATTTTTCCATTTGTCATCAAAACTTTGCCTTGTATTATTATCCATCCTAGATACTAAATTAATGCTGTTATTCCTTCGCTGAAATTTACTTTAGGGACAGAAAGCAATTTACACATTTTGCCAATATCGCCAATGAGGTTTTTTGATTCAATGTTTTTTATTTCGAACAATGGCTTCTTCTGCAATTTTCCGCCAATAGTTTCTGCAATTTGTTTAATAGATAGTATTTCGGGGCCTGCAATATTGATTTTATGGCTGCCATTTAAGGCCATTGTTTTAATTACTGCTGAGGCTGCATCCTCTACATGAACCGGATTTATTTTAATACCTTCTTTGCCCTGCAAAATAATTGGTTTCTCTTGCTTAACAGAGTCAACGAGACGAGGAATCAGCATGGAACATTTTTGATTTTTTCCATACACAAAAAAGAAACGCAATGTTATTACATCAAAAAAAGAATTATAGTTTTCAGCAATTATTTCTGAGCATAATTTTGTGCTAAGATAAAATCCAATATCATTATTTGAAACTACAGGGGTATCTTCATTAAAACCGGATTCATTGTTCCCATAAATTCCTCCTGAAGAAGCATAAATAAATTTTTTTGCGTCAGAATACTTTGCATAGTTTAGCAATTTAAGAGTGCTAAGTGTGTTTACTCTGAAAATTTCTTCTGATTTCTCCGGAAACTCTCTGAAATGCTCAGATTGCGCGAGATGAATAATGGCATCTATTTTTTCAGGAAGAAAATTTACATTCCAATCTTCCGATAAATCGCAAAAAATAGTTTTCACTTTTTTTGAAAATTCATTTTGCAATTTACGGTTATGATTCAATATAAAAATTTCATTCCCTTCTGTAATTTTATTTACAAGAGAACTCCCGATTAATCCGCTTGCACCTGTAATGAGTATTTTCAATTTACTTGTTTAGATTTTGAAATAATTCAGACGGAATTTTATTTTCTACCAATGGATGTTCAACCTTGGGGCTTTGGCTATTATAAGAATTTGGATTTAGAGGATGAAACATATTCATTAAATCAATTTCCGTTTTCCCAAACCAGATTTTATCATAAATCTTTCCAAACATATACTGCGCTGTTTTTTCGGAATGATATTTCTCCACGTATTTTCTTCCTGCCATTCCCAGTTCTTTTCTGAGTTGCGGATTACGAATCAGGATTTTTAAATTCTCTTTAATGTTTTCGGGAGTTGAGGATAAAACAGGGCTTTCATTAAGATATGAAAATCTCCTGTAGACGCGTGTATAAGGCTCATATTCCAGGTTCGATATGACGGGCAGCCCCAACGCCATTCCTTCAACAGCGCTCATTGCATAACCGACCAGCAGCTGTTCTGCAAGTATGTCCGCTTCGTAGGATAAAATTCTTCTCACATCTTCATTCTGGAATTTTTCAATTAATATGAACCGGACTTTTAATCCTTCTTTCCTCAATTCTTCTACTGCATTTACAATAAATTCAGAACCTTTAATTGTTTTATGATTCGGAGAATGGACTACCACAACTTCTTCATTAACCCCATCTTTTAAATTATATTCTTTCTTGATTTCCCATTGCTGCGTATCTATGGATAAATTACAGAAAGGCAAAACATCCCACCGTGATTTTCCTTCCAGAATATTGCTGGCAATGAAAGCATCGCACTCCTTTCCCCAGTACTCTACAGATTTTGATATAAGTGCTTCATTTACTGATTGTTTAGGATAATGAGTCAGTAAGCCATGGAGATAAGAAAAATTTGAAATCATGGAATACTGCAAAAAATCACCGCCATAAGGAATAACAACTATTTTCCCTCCAAACTTCTTAATCCATCTTCCCTCATTAAACCGAAAAGGCGTTTCATTTAAGATTATTCCGTCACATGAAATGTGAAATATGTCAAAATGCTTGAGAAGAAAATCAAAAACAAAATAATGCCTGAATGTATATTTGAAAAAAGTCGGCATAACCCAGTAGTTGTCCTTAAGAATATCCTCCACATACAAATCAAAATCATTTTTTTGATTTATACTGCCATAATATTGCTTCATTACGGTTTGAGCTTTGTATCCTGCTTTTTTCAGAGCATTCGCCCAATATTTATTATTAATCAATGGCTCCATTCCAAAAAAAATTCTTGGCTCGCAGCCCTGTTTTGATTTACGATAGGAAAAAGCAATCACATTCCAATAAACCGAAAAAAAATAATAAATAATTCTGCCAAAAAAAACAGTCATACTATTGTTATTTATTTATTATACCATTTAGAATTCAACTATAAATTCAACCTTCGGTGCCATGTAATTGATTAAATCGTCAACTTCTTTTTTGTCTTTTCCCTTCACTAAAATATATCCCGGACGTTCCATATCATTTTTGAAATCCGGAGTCAGCATTTGCCCTTCCCTGACAAGTAATTCACACGCAATCACTGACGGATTTTTTTTTACATCCTCGATTCCTTTTACTTCTTTAAGAATACCCAAAGGGGAACTCCAAAAATACCATCCTAATTGATACGTTTGGGTGTGTCTTTCAAGCAGGGGAGGTTTTCCCGAAAGGATTCTTGCAAGTTCCAAAGGATAATCATATCCGGTGGAGATATAACCGATAGGGAAAAAATTCAAACCTCCGCCAGGCCTTCCTCCAACTTCCAGCAAATAAACATTGTTATCTGAAATGATAATTTCAAAATGCGCACTTCCGAAATTTAATCCCAGCACCTTACATGCCTTGTCAACTATTCTGGTAATTTCTTCTTTATGCCGATGTCCTGTCTCTCCCGGAAAGTATAATTTCTGAACTATTGTGTAACTGTTTTCATAATTTTTTTTATCAGAAATTGAAATGATGGTAGTATTTCCATCATGTATTAATACTTCAACAGTATGTTCAGTACCTTCAATATATTCTTCAAGCAAAAATTCATCTGCCAAATAGAATTTCAGGGATTCCTTCAACTTATTTCGCAGTTCTTCAAGAGAACGTATAAAATAAACTCCACGGGATGCCCCACCGGCAAAGGAAGGTTTTAATATGCAGGGGAAAAATTCCCAATCAATTTTTTTTCCGCTCATAACGTTTTTTGCATTGAAACTTTTTGAATAGGCGGTTTTTAAGCCGGCATCTATCCATAATTTTTTCATGCGCGATTTCTGCAAAACATTTTCAGCCGCTTCGGCAGAAAAACCCGGCAGTTTAAATTCTTTGCTGGCAGCAGAAGCAGAGCGCACTGCAAAATCATTCAGCGCCATAACGGCATCGAGTTTATATTTCTTCAGCGAATTAATAACCTCGGATGGATTGTACAAGTCAGCAACGATTGTTTCAGATGCGATGGCATAGGAATCAGCGCAAGGTTTTTTATCCAGAACAATGACCTTATACCCTGATTCGCGTAAATGTTTTACCGCAGGCATCGCCATTGTATTGCCACCCAACACAGCAATGAACGAACTCATAACCCGATCAATCAATGACTTTAAGTTGATTGTATAATTTCATTTCAGATTGAAACACATTTGATTTGGTATTTACCGCGTCATTTTTATATAAGTAAAGAGTAAATTCATACGGCATATAATCATGACGCAGCACAAATCTTTTTGTGAGTTCAGAAGTAATTTTCAGAATTCTATCGAACTGCGGATGAAAATTAACATCCGATTCAAAATCAACCAGCGGACTGCAAAAGTTCGCGCTAACTCCTTTCCGGCATAATGCAAACATCTTCTGAAGCATCTGCCGGATATGCTCATGGGAATCTATTTCTTCCGTTTTACTCGTAAGTGCTCCGGACGAAAAAACCCAATCGTGCACTTCGTTAAATTTTCCGGAAGTGATGTCGGTTAATCTGAAATTAATTTTTGGATAGCGCTTGTTTGCTTCATTAATTAATCCGGGAACTATATCAATGCCGGTGTATTTTCCTTTCCATCCATTCTGCTGGAGATGTCTCCACAAATCTCCGTATCCGCATCCAATATCAAGCACGCTGTCATTTTTTTCAAAGCCCGTTACTTGTTTGAGATAATGAAACCGGAACCGCTGCCTTCCCCTCAACCATCCCAAAGATTTTTGAACAGGCCCGAATTGTTTTAATCTGCTTTCGTATCGGTTAATTATTTTCTTTTTGTCCTTTTCCTTCATGAATACATTTCTGAATTTTATATTCCTTGCCGAGATAATATTCATTCACGGGTTTCCAATCGGTGTTGCACGGATAATTACAGAATTGAATACTCATACTGAAATAATCTCCGATATAAGAATTTTGTTCTAAAATATTTTTCACCTGCCAGTTGTTAAATGTAGTCAAATACCTGCTTGCCGCTTCCTCATTAACTGAAAATGGTTTCAATGCTCCCAGTAAAAAAAATTTATAGCATCTGATTTCAGGCAAAGCAAGATGGAGGGTTTTAGTTTTTACGGGATCATATTGTCCGCCAACCATCACAATTCCATCGGAAGATAAATGTGTTTTTACAATCCCGAAAAATTCTTTGGAGTTAATATTGTTGCTGTATGCCACCTGTGAACGTAGCGGGTCCAGCAAAATAATATCGAACTTTTCATTTACACTGTTAAGAAAACGCCTGCCATCCTCAATGACGGTAATAAGTTTCGGATGAAACAAAATATTTTTTATCTCCGGAATTTTTGCGAAATTATCCAACAGCGTTTTATTAATTTCAACAAGAGTTACTTTTTTTGTACTGGGGAATTTCAAAAATGCTTCAGTGATTGAGCCCGCGCCAAAACCTATTATCAAAATATTTTCTGCCTTCTTTGCATACCGGATGCTTTCCAGGCATTCATAATAATAAGTATATCCGGGGCGAAAACCATGACTGCTTCCATTAATAAAATTTCTATACACGGATGTATCATTGTAATAAGTAACGATGACGGATTGTCTTCCCTCTTCCAGCGCGGTCTTATGATTATTGCTTTTGAATTTATGCGGATAATTTGAATGAATAGAAGAATAAAAAGAATAATTATCGGGAAAAGCAAGAAAGTTGAAAATGATGAGAATTGCTGCAAGAATTATTGCAGGTATTTTATTTTGTTTTCTTCTAATTGTTCCCAGCAGGAAAAGCGTGTTCACCGAAGAAAACACCGCAAGCGTTCCCGATGTTTTTATCAGAGGCAAAAGAACAAACCCGGTAAGCATTCCGCCCATTACATTTCCGAGCACATTGAAAAAATAAATATTTCCAACAGTATTTCCTTCGGCATTTATTTTTCTCTTGGTGATTTCATTTATTAAAGGAAAACTTGCACCCATGATGATGGTGGGAATCAAAACAAATAACAAGGGATAGAAAAAGATATCATAGTTGATTACGAACTCCCGTATTCCATGAGATGAATTAAACAAAGGATGCGTGTCATTGTTAAATGACTCATCGGTAATTGCAGAAAAATAATTTGGAAAAGTATTTAATTGATAGAATAAATAAAATGAAACTATTACAAATAACCCGAGCAAAAATTGCAGCATGAAATAAAAATTCTTTTTCTTATGAAAAGAAAATTTTTTAGTTATGTTATTTACAAAATAACTTCCAATCGCAAGACCGAGCAAATAGACAAAAAGCACTGTAGAAAATGCGTAAGCAGAATCTTTTGTAAGAATACTTATGATGCGGAACCAAACAAGTTCATACCCGATTGCAGCAAAACCCGTAATGAAAACAATTAAATATGTTAAATGAATTGGAATAAAGTTTTTGCTCCCATCCGGCAGATTAGCGTTTTCCTGTTCCGAAGAAGAAAATTCGGTTTGAAATTTTTTTCCCGAAAAATATACTATCATGCCGATGAATAAATTCAGCGCTGATGCACAATAAACTGCAGTATCTAAACCAAAAAATGAAATGATAAAAAAAGTTGCGAACAGCGCACCGCTTGCAGCACCCAGCGTATTTACAAAATATAAACGGCTGACACTGCGAAAAAAATCTTTCCGAATGCGATTATATATTTTTACAAGAAGTGGCAGCGTTGCACCCATCAACAAAGTGGGAAGCGAAAGAAAAAGAAATAATAATACTGCTGTAAAAAAATAATTCACTCCGGCAGTTTTCTGTCCTATGAAATCAAGAATGTATGGGCTTGCAACTCCGAACAACCCGATTAAAATTTCTATGCCCAAATAAAGTTTTATTTTTTCTTTGACCTTCTCCGATAATTTTCCTCCCACATATCCGCCAATTCCCATCCCGAACATATAAATGCTCACAATAAGAGTGACTGAATAAAATCCCACTCCATAATACACCGTAAGCAATCGCTGCCAGGCAACCTGATAGATGAGCGCAGCAGCGCCTGAAAGAAAAAATACAAGTAAAATTATTAATAATGAAAATGCAGTTGTTTTTTTCATTCTAATCTGCACCACCATTCAAAATTTATAAACGGCAAGCGGATGTGATTTTTTTTATTGATACCCTTTAATAGTTCTTTTAAAAACCGAATGCCAAAGGTAGTTGAACTTTGAAAATACAGAACCGGTTTGCAAAAAAGTTTTTTATTACTTTACAAACGCTTGTTGCCCGACTCCGGTACACTTCCGGCTTTTATGCACGGCAGGCGACTTATCAACAGCTTATTTCATTTTTTACGTTGCGGAAATTTTTTTCTGAAGCTATTTTTCATAGGAGCAACGTGCGTGCTGAAAAAATATTTGGTGTGTTGAAAATTTATTTTTCATGAATTTCCCTGAAAAGTTTGGCAGGGCTTTTGCAAGGTATGGATAACGAACGGAAGCGACAAAACATCAAAAGAAAAAAAACATGAAGCAACACTACTCAGGGAATAAATAAAACACCGAGTTCCTTATCCTGCTGAAGCGGGATGAAACCTTAGCGGCAACACAGACCGCGAAGATGAGCATAAGCGGGGAATAATTGTAAAACCTATGAAACAATGGAAAAATCCATTTTTCAGGTTACCTTAACGGGCGGCATCATCACCTTTCCTGCTGACTTGCTCAAGCAGACCAACCTCAAAGAAGGCGATGTGCTCGATATTGAAGTGCAAAGCGGAAACCGCTTTACGCTCATACGCGAAGCAGCTCACCGCGACCTGTTCAAACCGGGCGCGCAGGTAACCAGGCAGCAGGTGGAAACGTATCTGAGCAATCACGGATTCCACCCTTCCAGTAACGACCCGGATGTGTGGGAGGCGCCCATCAAGCGCAATACTGCCGAAGCAAAGTCGCTGGGTAAGTTGTACACCGTGTCGGTGAATGTTCCCGACCTGGTGGGCGACCCGCGCAGGTTTGCCGCGTTCATACGCAGGCATCCTTAAGTGAGGTTGGATCGAACATGCCGAAGGGCAGAAGCAAAGGCGCAGCAGCGCCAATGTTTCCTGCCCTTTGGTTTTTTGTTACGGTTGCTGAAAGGAAATCTGTTCTTCCAATCTTCCAATCTTCCATCATTCCTATAACAAGAGATTCCGATAAATAAGGAGGAAGTATGGTAGAAGTAACATAGAAGTAATCTATAAGTATACCACCAGTAACATATAAGTGTATTATAAGTATATCATAAGGTTACAGAATGACACTGCCTAACTGCAAATGCTGAATAAATTTTAAACTATACGACAAAGTTGGCAGGAAAATTAGTTTAATCTCTTATTTTTTCTCCGTTCAAAAATATCCTGCACCACCATTCAAAATTCATGAACGACCATATTAACAGGCGGTGATTTATTTTTTTATTGATATGCTCGTCAACAGTCGCTTTTATAAATTTTTTGTTTATGAACTCGGAGGAAACGGTTTTTTTATTCAGCAGCAGTTCCTTTACATACTGCGCATTTTCTCCCCTGTACCACGATTCATCAGGAGCAGAAAAGCCCTGTTTCTTCCTGTTAATTATTTTTTGGGGCAAGAAATCGAGCATGGCTTTTCGCAATACATTTTTTCCATCATCAAATTCGTGGTATACTGATTTTTTCTTTTCCAGATTTTCATCTATCCGCTCAATTTCTTTTTTCAGATTTCCTAATTTATGTTTTACAGGAATTTTTTGTGCGAAGTTAACCAAATCATTATCTAAAAACGGAAACCGCTCTTCCAATCCGTTTGCCATGGAGAGTTTATCGCCCACCAAAAGAAGTCCCGGTAAAAAAGTTTTTATTTCGAAGAACAATGAATTCTGAATATGCTGCTCAGGTGAATCATATTTTAATTTTTCGTTGAAGAGAAAAACATTTTCAAAGACCTTTCTGGGTTTTGATGCGTTTGAAATTTTTACCGTGCCGGTGAACAATTCATTTTTTCTTTCATCGGGTACAAGCCGCTGCCAGAAATCATAATATAAATTAAAAAATTCTTTTTGATTTACAGAATTAAAAACGCGGTAATACCTCCATGGATAACCGCCATATAATTCATCACCGCCTGTTCCCTGTAAACAAACCTTCACAAATTTAGAAGCAAGCCGGCTGATATAATAATTCGGATACGACATGCCCACGCGCAAATCTTCGAGATGATAAACCACGCGCGGAAGCGACCAACTTAAATCTCCGGCATTGATGATTTGCTCATAATGTTCCGTCTTGAAATAATTCGCCATGAGTTCTGCCGCTTTGCGTTCATCGTAATTTGCTTCCACTCCGGTTACTTCGCTCATGTCGAATCCGCAGGTGAAAGTGGTAAGCCGTTTTACCTGCTGCGATGCAATGGCTGTAATCGAACCCGAATCCATTCCTCCTGATAAATAAGAACCAACCGGAACATCAGAAATCATTTGGCGCGCTACTGCCTGTTTGAACAACCGCTGCGTTTCATTTTTTGCATCTGCAAAACTCATTTTCTCATCCGGTTCAGAAAAATCATAATCCCACCACGAATTATGTTTTACAAAACTGCTCGTTGAATCAACTTTCACCGTGTTGGCTGGTGGAAGCATGATTACACCATCGAACAAAGTGTGATACGCAAAAAGATTCTGAAATGTGAAATATTCATTCAGCGCTTCATAATTTAATTTCATCCTGAACTCAGGATGTGCAACGATTGCTTTTATTTCGGAAGCAAATACGAGCGACTTTCCGTTAAACCAATAATACAGCGGCTTCACGCCAAACCTGTCGCGGGAAAGAATTAACTGTTTTTCTTTTTTGTTCCATGCGGCAACGGCAAACATTCCGTTGAGCCGCTCGAAAAACCCGGTTCCGTACTCGGCTAATCCTTCCACGATAACTTCTGTATCGGTGGTGGAAATAAATTCATGTCCTTTTTTCTGAAGTTCTTTTTTAAGTTCGGGAAAATTATAAATGCATCCGTTGAAAATCAAAATCCATACCCCATTTTTGGAAGACATGGGCTGCGCTCCGCGCGAAGAAATATCAAGTATGGCAAGCCGCCTGTGAGCAAGCGCAATATTGCCTTCCACAAAATGACCTTCTCCATCGGGACCGCGGTGCGCAATTTGTTCAGCCATTTTTTTAATGACTGATTCTGCAACCGGTTCCTGGTTCAAATTAAATATTCCTGCTATGCCGCACACCGTGAGTTCAACATTTAAAATTCAAGGTTTGAAGTTAGGGGAAAAAAGCAAACAGGCATTAGGCAAGATGCAAAATCATTATACTACCGTTGCATTACAATTTTCTTTGAAATAATTCCCGCTGCGGTTTTCTCTTGCAGGAAATAAATTCCTTCTTGCTGTCAATTCACCTGTATAGTATTAAGCCCTCCGGCAATAGTAGTGGTAGTTGAAGATGCGCCTCCTACAGCACCCAGTTTAAAAGTACTTGCCACAAAGCAATTGCTGTCAAGAGTAACTGTAATAGTGCCTTTAATTGTCATTTTATTCCATTTGTTCGTTGTGCCCGGATTTCCAGTCCCATCCATTTTAACTGTATCTAAATGGGTAGTTGTGCTGGCATTAATAAATAATATCACATCATTGGTAGCAGTATCAACTATTCCGGCAGTATATTTTAACGTTCCGGTATTGTAGTTAAACTGGCGATAATATTGGCTGATGCTGCTTGCATTGCCAATAATTGTAAGTGTAGCTGTTGTTGAAATATTTATTTCTAAACTGTTTTGCAAACTTCCGGTAGTAATGCCGGAAAAATCTATACTTCTGCTGTTTGACCCATTCAAAATAAATTTTGTTGTTCCATTTATGACTGTTGTTTGTGCCGATGACCATAAAATTCCTCCCCCGATATTAAAATTACCGCTATTCATTGTAAAAGTGGAGCCGGTTTGGCTTACATTCTTAAAATCACCGTTGCAGGTTAAATCGTTAAGGAGAGTAACTGTTCCTCCTGAACTTGAGAACTGAACATTATTCAAGTTAGTTCCATTCAATTTAAGATTAAACGGAGAAAGAGGATTTAACCTGAAGTCGCCCTGCCATGTAATTGTTCCGGATACATAGGTTAATGTTATACCTGAACTGCCGCTCACACCATAAGTGGCTTGGTTGGCTATAGTAACATTGCCATTCAAATCCGTATCATTGCCTATTGCATGAGCGCCTTGCCATGTTCCGCCTGTAAAAATAATTTTTACTGCCCCGTTAGTAGTATTCCCCATATTTATTCCTCCGTTTGTTCCGGTCAATGTCAGCGTTTCAGCAACACTAGGTGTAAGTGTTGTCGCTCCGCTAATGGTAAGCAAACCGGATAAGGTCAGGTTTCCGTTTAATGTTTTTGTACCGGTAAGGTTAAATTTCATCGGCATGTTCCACACAAACCCGTTTGATTTGATAGTGGAAGCGCCCGAAACAATCAGCCCTATTGTGCTGCTGCCTGTGGCAACCATGCTTGCTCCAAAAGTAACATTGCCGTTCACTGTTAAAGTTCCGGTTAATGTAATTGTGTTTGTATAATTTGTAAAGTCAATTGTTGCGCAAGTGCCATTGGCAGTGCTAACAGTGCATTGAGTAGTTGAATTCACATCAAATACTGCATTGTCAGTAGATAATGGCACTGCACCGTCACCGGTGCCGCCAGATACTGTGCTCCAGTTACCTGCGGTATTCCAGTCATGAGAGTTTGTGTTATCTGTCCAATAATAAGTTGCCATGTAAATTTAGTTTGTTGGTTAATGTTGAATGATGATTTTTGCCGTATATATTTTTTCTATTGTATTTACCTGTAAAAAATAAATTCCATTCGCTTGGTTGGAAATATCAATGGTGAGATTCCTCACTGCGTTCGGAATGACACTTCGTGTCACTTTTTCGCCCATTATATTATAGATGTTTAAACCGAAAATTGTAGACCGCAAACCAGAAACCGTAAATACTCCGTTTGTTGGATTCGGATACAGTAAAATATTTTCCTGCTCTGCAATTTCATTTACTCCCGCTGTATTCGTGCATACTCCTCCAATCACCTGCACGGGTGATGGTTTGCATCCACAGCCGGTGGTGCTAAATGTTCCGTCTCCTAAACCACCCTCTACATTATACCCCCATGCCCAAAGTGTGCTGTCTTTTTTCATGGCCAAGGAATGATATAAATCACCTGCCGCAATAGCAATAATACTGTTTAAAGAACCAGATTGAACAGGGTTCCATCTGTTCGTAGTGGTGCCATCGCCAAGCTGTCCTTCCGTATTATCTCCGCACGCCCAAACCGTGCTGTCCTTTTTTAGAAAAAGAGAATAATCATAACTACCGGCAGCAATGGCGGAAATACCAGTGTTTACCTGTATAGGAACAGAACTGTTGGTATTTGTACCATTGCCAAATGCTCCTGAAAGGTTATTCCCCCATGCCCAAACCGTGCCGTCATTTTTTAATGCAATGGAATAAACTGTACCCGCGGCAATGGCAGTAATTCCGGTGAGAGAACTTACCAGCACAGGAGTCCATTTGTCTATGGTAGTTCCATCACCTAATTGTCCATTATTATTGAGCCCCCAAGCCCAAACTGTTCCGTCATTTTTAACCGCAAGGGAATATGCGTTACCTGTCGCAATTGCAATAATGCCGGTGAGCCCTTTCACTTGCACGGGAGAAGATTTATTAATGGTTGTGCTGTCGCCTAACTGACCAAAAGTATTAAGCCCCCATGACCAAACCGTTCCGTCATTCTTCAAAGCATGAGAATGATGATTGGCAGCATCAATAGCAATAATACCCGAAAGCCCGCTTACCTGAACAACGCCTTTGCATTGGCAGGCATTGGTATTGGTTGTTCCATCACCCAACTGACCTACCTGATTTCTGCCCCACGCCCATACGGTTCCGTCATTTTTTAGTGCGAGCGAATGACACGCCCCTGCAGCCACCGAAATAATTCCTGAAAGAGAATTTATTTGCATGGGAACTGCCGTATTGGGAAGTGTGCTGTCACCTAATTGGCCATTGTAATTAGCTCCCCAAACCCTTACAATACCATCAGAACAAACAGCTAACGAATGGAGGCCTCCACCTGCTATAACTTTATTCTGCGCAAAAGAAAAAGTATGCAGTAAAAAATTTGCAAGAGCAAAAAGAAGAAGGGAGCGGAGAGAGAACATCTGGTAAAGTTATAAATATTTGTTTGCTATGTATTAAATGAACTGCCGTCAAATATTACGTCATCGGTTGATGTTGGAACGGCTCCACCGCTCCAGTTGCCAGCCGTATTCCAATCGGAACCAGGTCCAATAAAAGTTGTTGCCATGTGAATTTAGTTTAATTGGTTAATGTTGAATGATGATTTTTGCCGTATATATTTTTTCTATTGTATTTATCTGTAAAAAATAAATTCTTTGCGGCTGGTTTGATAAATTTATGGTGAGTGAAGTCGAACTGTCAATGGTTAGATGATTAGATGGTTCAATGGTTGAATACACTTTCTCTCCCAGCACATTTACAATTTCAACAGAAGAAATTTGTGCAGAAGATTTAATTGTAAAGTTTTCATTTGCCGGATTGGGATAAACAGCAATATTGTTCTCCTCTTCAATTTCATTTACTGCTGCCGTGTTCGGACAAACTCCGCCAATCACCTGCACGGGTGTTGGCATACAGCCGCATCCTGTCGGGTAAAATATTCCATTTCCTAATTGGCCATATTGGCCGTATCCCCATGCCCAAAGCGTGCTGTCGCTTTTCATGGCAAGGCAATGATAATGAGTACTTGCGGCAATGGCAATAACATTAGTAAGAGAATTCACTTTTACCGGAGTCCATCTGTCTGTTGTTGTACCGTCTCCAAGTTCGCCTTCAGTATTTTCCCCGCAGCTCCAAACCGTACTGTCTTTTTTTATGAAAAGCGAAAAAGTATTTCCGCCTGAAATAGCAAGAATCCCTGAGTTTACCTGTATAGGAACAAAACTATTGGTATTGGTGCCGTTCCCGAATTGCCCGGTAGCGTTAGCGCCCCAAACCCAAACCGTGCTGTCATTTTTCAAGGCAAGAGAATGATTTGCTCCGGCATCAATAGCCATAATACTTGTGAGAGAGTCAACTTTAACAGGAGTCCATCTGTCTATGGTAGTTCCATCACCTAATTGTCCATTATCATTTCTTCCCCAAGCCCAAACTGTTCCGTCATTTTTAAGTGCAAGGGAATGGGAAGCGCCTGCTTCAATTGCAATAATTCCGGTGAGCACTTTCACCTGCACAGGAGAAGATTTATTTACAGTGGTGCTGTCGCCCAATTCCCCGAATAAATTATATCCCCACGCCCAAACCGTTCCGTCATTTTTAAGCGCAAGAGCATGTCCTGAAGCATCAATGGCAATAACGCCCGAAAGCCCGATTACCTGTACGGGCGGCTTACACTTGCATCCAGTGGTACTGGTGGTTCCATCGCCCAATTCACCCCCATAATTTCTTCCCCAAGCCCAAACCGTACCGTCATTTTTTAATGCAAACGAAAAACTACCCCCTGCAGCCACTGAAATAATTCCTGAAAGAGAATTTATTTGCATGGGTACAGCCGTATCGGGAAGCGTGCTGTCTCCTAATTGACCGGAGAGATTCCATCCACAAATTTTTACAATACCATCTTTGCAAACCGCTAAGGAATGTCCAACGCCACCTGCAAACGTCTGCGCAAAAGAAAAAGATGGCAAGAAAAAATTTGCAAGAGCAAAAAGAAGAAGGGAGCGGAGTGGTAGTGGGTTCATTAGTAAGCTACAATAAAGGTAAATTTTTTTTCGGTTGCTCTTGCCACTACATCATCAGCGTCATAAAGTTTTGCGTATTGGGCATTCGCAATTCCGCAAAGGACAGTTAAGGTGATAAGTAATTTTATTTTCATTTAATCATAAAAGTACATAAAAATAAACTTGTTAGTTATCAGCCTTAGTTAATAGTTATTAAGTTTATGGGTTGAATTTACAAAACTCTTGCCTGTCTTTTCTTTTCAATTTTCTTTGCAATAACTTCATTTAACAAAACAGAAAATAATATTGAACTTACAATAAGTATTAATCCGTATCCTGCATCAATTTTAGGAATTTTTAATACGATTAAACAATTAAGTAAAAGTATATGACATAAATAAACAGGATACGATAGTTCTCCAATTGCTAAATCTATTTTAAAATATTTAGTGTGATAAAAAATAAATGGTATGGCAAGAAAAATCATACAGTAATAAAAAATTTCTTTTTGAGAAAAAGAAATTGAACCATAAAGTATTGTAAAACTTATTACCAATAATAAAATTAAATTCAAATATGCTTTCTTGATTTTAATCGAATTATATTTTTTATAAATACGATAGGAAATATTTCCTAATAAGAAAAAAAACAATTCTGACGGGAAAAAACGATATGACCAGGGGTCATTATCTAATCCGATTTTATTCAGATAAAAACGCAATAAAAGACTCAGCATTACTAAAATGAAAATGAAGATTAATTTTAATCTCACAAGGAACGGGGCTAATAAATAAAATAATAACTCCACCCCAATAGTCCACGCTTGCGGAACCAGTAAAAATTTATATAAATGCGGATCTGTTAAATGATAGTTAGCAGTAAAAAATAATTGTCCGCTGTTTTTATCTACTCCTAAAAACATTACCGCATCCTGAAAAAAAAGAGCAATATTTGTAAACAAAACAAAAAATATTCCGCCAAAATTCATTTTTGGAAAATCATTGATATACAAATCAGTTGTATCGTTATGAACAAGCAGAATAAATAAAAATGATAAAAGAAGAATGCACCAGTAGATTGGAAATAATCTCAGAAATCTGTTCGTGATAAACAAATAAAATGAATTGTTCTTACCTGTATATTTTTCATTTAGAATTAATGACATGTAAAAACCGGAAATGATGTAAAATGCTTTTACTGCTATTAATCCTCCCACCATTGTAATGCCAAAAATAGGATTTGAATGTGCTATTACAACAGAGATTGCTAATATTATTCGAAGTATTCCCATTGCAATATAGAAATGAAATTTAAGAGCAATTCATTTGAAAGATTTAATTGCCTTCACCACATAAATAAAATCTTCTTCTGTCATTTTATTATGCAGGGGAATTGACATAGAAAATTTATCAGCAAGGTATGCCGAAGGAAAATCTTTTTGCTTGAGGTTAAATTTCTTTGCGTAAAATTCAAGCAGGTGTACCGCGTGAGTTCCCGGGCGCGTGCTGATTCCTTTTTGCTGGAGTTCTTCCATGATTTCATTTCGCTTCATGGGAGATTTTTTTTCGTCAATAAGCAAAACATAACTCTGCCATCCATGCCTGTATCCCTTCGGCACAACAGGAGTTTTCAGCCATTTAATATTTTTCAGTTCGCTGGAATAATAATTTGCCCATTTGTTGCGCTCATCAATATAGTCATCTAATTTTTTTATCTGCACAGCGCCCACTGCTCCCTGCAAATCAGTCATGCGGTAATTGAAGCCGAGCATTTTAAATTCGGGAAGAATGTATGGCTTGCTGCCGTGATGCCGCTGTTCTTCCGAAATGGAAGCACCATGATTGCGCAGTGAATTAATTTTTTCTGCGAGCGCATCATCGTTGGTGGTGAGCATTCCACCTTCGCCCGTGGTAATTGATTTTCTCGGGTGAAAAGAAAAACATCCGAGCGTTCCCAAACTTCCGGCAGGTTTTCCTTTATATTCTGCGCCTGCAGCGCAAGCAGCGTCTTCAATTATTAAAAGATGTGGAGCAATTTTTTTTATTTCATCTATATCCGCGCACAATCCGAACAGATGAACAGGAATAATGGCTTTTGTTCTGCGGGAAATTTTCTTCTTAATTTTTTTTACATCCATGTTGAAAGTGGATAAATCAATATCACAGAAAACAGGAGTGGCATTGCAATACAAAACCGCGTTGGCAGTTGCCACCCAGGTGAACGAGGGAAGTATTACTTCATCGCCTTTTTTAATTCCGGCAGCAAGAAGCGCAAGATGCAAAGCCGTGGTGCAATTGGAAACCGCGAGCGCGTGTTTAACCTGATGCCGCCCGGCAAAAAGTTTTTCAAACTCTTTTACTTTTGGTCCCTGCGTAACCCATCCGCTGAAAACCGGTTCGCGCAGCGCATTCCATTCTTCTTCGCCAAGAGAGGGCTGAGCAATTTGGATTATTCGCTTCATAACTTAAACCGCAACCGGTTTATTCATAGTTGCATCGCGCCATTCAATCAACCGTGTTAAGCCCTGCACGAGATTATATTTATGTTTGAAGCCAAGTTCTTTTTCGGCTTTCTCCGTAGAGCCGATTCTGTTTTTCACCAGCGCGCGCGCATCGTCTGCGCTGTAAGGTTTGTAATTCACTTTCAGGTTTGATTTTCTCAGAGCAAGAATTGTATCGCATAATTTTTTTACGGTTGTTTGCACACCGGTCCCCACATTGTAATATCCAAATTTCACATCGCTCTTCAGCGCATCTACATTGCAGTGCGCCACATCTTCCACATAAATGAAATCGTATGCCTGCGAGCCATCGCCATTTATAGTTGGCGGTTCATTCGCATCAATTTTATTCAGCATGATGGGAACAACTCCGCTGTAAACTGCATGTTGGTCTTGCCCGGGGCCATATACATTCATGTAGCGCAAACCGATTACAGGCAGGCCGTACCTGTCATTAAAAGCAGTGCACATGGCCTCGCCTGCAATTTTAGTTGCTCCATAAAAATTTTTATTGTTGAACGGATGTTCTTCGGTCATGGGAACTTCCACCGCATCGCCATATACCGAAGCGGAAGAGGAATAAATTAATTTCTTCACATTATTTTTCACGCATGTTTCCAGTACATTAAAAGTTCCGCCAATATTTACATCAAATGCTGTGCGCGGATAATCTTTGCAGTGCAGAAGCCACATGGCAGCAAGATGAATTACATAATCCACTCCCTTCATGGCATCGTTCAGAATATCCGTATCACGGATGTCGCCTCCGAGCGAAAAAATTTTGCATCGTGAATCGTTCAGGGAATTTTTGATGTTCTCCATTTTTCCGCGCGCGAAGTTGTCGTAGATGATAACTTCTTTCGCGCCCTCTTTTAAAAGTTCAGCCACAATAAATCCACCTATGAAGCCCGCGCCTCCGATGACGAGAACTCTGCTGTCTTTAATGTTATTCATTGATTATACTTTTTGAATTTGCCATTCTGATAGGGGTTCAATGTAGCCATGAACAGTTGCCCAGGGATATTCGAAATCGCCCGCTTTGGTTTCTTTCAGCACTTCAAAGGGGTAAAAATACTCAATCACATCCACCGAACTTCCGGTATGAAAATAAAAAACACTGAACCTCAAGGCGTATGAATCCGGCATAAGATTCGTATTTAATAGCAATTCAATTTTATGCAGCCCCTTCTCAAATGAATTTCGTTTATACTGTTCATTATCCGAAACAGCGGATGCGATTGTCTCCCCGAACTTTGAAACCACTCCCACCAACACATTTGCGTCCTCGATTTTTTTATGCACTTCGAATTCCAAATTTATTTTCAGTTTTTCTCTGAAAAAAAATCTATTGGCAATTTCTCCGGCTTCATTGAGGATAAATGCTTTCCTGAATTTCCCGTCCCCGGAATTATGTTTGCTCAGTTTTTCGGGTATATTTTTTTCAATTCCATTCTTCTCACTATACAATTCAAAACTGGATTGCAGATATTTAGTAATGGCATCTTCGGAAGTTCCCGAAAATTCAATCGTTCCGTTCTTCAGAAAAATTCCTTTGTTGCAAAGCGCACGTAGCGAAGGCATATTGTGGCTCACAAATAAAACCGTTCTTCCCTGCAGCGAAACATCTTTCATTTTTCCCAAACATTTTTTCTGAAATTCCGCATCGCCTACAGCAAGCACTTCGTCCACAATTAAAATTTCGGGTTCAAGATGAGCGGCAACTGCAAACGCAAGCCGAACATACATGCCGGAAGAATACCGTTTCACAGGCGTGTCAATATATTTTTCCACTCCTGAAAAATCCACAATCTCGTCAAACTGTTTCCGGATTTCATTTTTTGTCATTCCTAGAATGGCTCCGTTGAGAAAAATATTTTCCCTGCCGGTAAGTTCGGGATGAAATCCGGTTCCCACTTCAAGCAAACTTGCGATTCTGCCTTTGATTTTCACTTCTCCCAATGTGGGAGAGGTTACGCGGGAAAGAATTTTCAGAATGGTGGATTTTCCCGCACCGTTTTTTCCGATGATGCCCAGCACATCTCCCTGCCTTACTTCAAAGTTCACATTGCGAAGCGCCCACACATATTCGCTGCCTCCATTGAGAGAAATTTTATTTTCAAATCCTATTTTTAAATAGGGGTCTTCTTTTCCGCGTATGCCGGCCCACCAGCGATTTAAATCGTGCGAAAGAGTTCCTGTTCCGATTTTTCCAAGCCGGTACTGCTTACTCAGGTTTTCAACTTTAATGACTGTGTCGCTCATTTTTTAAACAGTATCCATAAAACTTTTTTCAACTTTATTGAAAATAAAAATTCCAATCAGCAAAACTATCAACATAAATCCCGCGCTGTAAGAAAGATTCGCCCAATTGAATTCTCCGGTTCCAAGAAAAGCAAACTTGAAAGTTTCAATGATGGCTGTCATCGGATTTGCAAGAAAAAGTAATTTCATTTTTCCGGAAATGAAAGAAAGCGGATACACAACGGGGGTTAAATACATGAGCAGCTGGGTTCCGAAAACTACGAGTTGCTGTAAGTCACGATATTTGGTGGTAAGCGATGAAATAATAATTCCCAGCCCTAAGCCAAGCCCCGCCATTATTAAAAGTAAAAACGGAGTAAGCAGCATATAAATGTTCGGATGAATTTGCGCTCCTTTGGAAAAATAAAAAAATAAAAATCCAATGAATAATAAAAACTGCACAAGAAATTTCGCAAGATTGGAAATAATAATTGAAAGCGGCACTACTAATCTTGGAAAATAAACTTTGCCGAAAATTCCTGCATTGGCAACGAATGTGTTTGAAGTTTTTGTAAAACAATCGGCAAAATAATTCCAGCCCACAATGCCACACATGTAAAATAAAACCTGCGGCAATCCATCGGTAGGAATTTTTGCTATTCTGCCAAAAATAATTGTGAATACAATGGTGGAAATTACGGGCTGAATCAAAAACCAGAGAGGACCTAAAACTGTTTGCTTATACTGCGAAATGAAATCGCGCCACACAAACATTCCGATTAAATCGCGCGATTTCCAAAGAGAATGAAAATCCAAATCCCACCAAACCGATTTCGGTTTAAGAACCAATGACCATCTTTCAGCATTTTTCTCCATAGTAAAAACACAAAGATAATACTATGGCGAAATAAAAAGACACATTCTGAAATAAAGTTGAAAAACAACATTTGATGGTTTGCAATCAATTATTACTACCTGCCAATGTGTTTTAGCAACTTCGCAATCAACTGTGAATAGTTCCGAATCAACTGCGCAAAACTTAGAATCTATTGTTAACACTTGGGAAGCAACTGCATGAAACTTGCAATCAACTGCGTGAACCTTGCAATCAACTACGCGAACCTTGCAATCAACTACTCGAACCCTGCAATCAACTGCGCAAACCTCAAAATTTATTGCGCGAACTTCTCACAGCGTTATAGAAAGTTTTATAATGGATTCTGAAGATTAAAAGCAATTGTGCAATCTTCCGAATCAACCGTACCGGTTTTGCAAATAACCTTATCAAGTTCGAAAGCAATTATGTCAACTGCAAAATTTCCACAAAAAAATATTGGAACAGGACTTACGCAGTTCTCGCCACTAAAACACAAAAACACAAAATTTCACTAAACTTTAGTGTGTATTCTTTTGTGATTTTGTGATTTCGTGGCATTGCTTTTACTTTTGCGTAAGTCCTATGGAAAATTTGTTTATTTCTTTTGAATCATTTTTGTAACTTTTATTAATTAAATGCGTTCAGAATAGAAAATTGCTATCTTTATCATATTAAATAATCCATTCTATGAAAAGTTTTTACCTGCATTTATCTTTTCTTCTTGTATTTTGTTTGCTGTTTCTGCATTCTTTTGCAGTACTTCACACTTCAGTTGCAAATGGTGCGTGGAACACCGCAGCTATATGGAGTCCTGCCACAGTTCCAGGTTCTGCCGATGATGTTGTTATTGCTGTTGGAACTACTGTAACAAATTTATCAGGGGGAACTAATTTCTGTAATAATTTAACAAACAATGGTACTCTTAATTTGTCTGGGAGTTTACAGATATTTGGAACCACATTTACTAATAATAGTTCATTTACTTGTACTCAAACTTTAACATTAAGGACAGGTTCCACAGTTACAGTTTCCGGTTCAGGCAGTTTTACTTGCGGAACATTTCAAATAAGCGGCAATGCAAATATTAATACTCCCGTAGCAGTAACCATTAATGCAACTACTGTAAATGTTGCTTCTGCTAAAACAGCTACAAATAACGGAACCGTAAGTTGCACTAATCTTGCTATAACAGGAACATGGACCAATGCTTCAGGTTCTTCTCTTTCTGTGAAGGTAATAGGAGGCACAGGAACATTAAATGCTTCAGCAATTTCCAACACAGTTTCCATCATTAATACGAGTGCCAGTTCAGATGTTACTTCTGCAGATTTAAAAAGGCCTGCCAGTGGATATAATATTTTAGTGCTTTCAAGCGCAGGAACAAAAATCTTGCAGAGTAATTTAACTGTAACAGGAAATTTAACTGTAAGCGGCCCATTTAATGTAAATACAAAAAATATGACGCTGGGAGGGAATTGGACGCAAAATAATGCCTCTCTCTCCAACAATACAGGAACTTGTACTTTTAATGGAGGCGCTGCACAAACCATCAGCGGAACTATTGCATCCATCCCATTTACAAACCTGACGCTAAACAATGCCTCCGGTTTAACGCCATCTATTCCCATAACTATTTCAGGCAATAACACACTTACCTCAGGAACACTTACCATCAGTTCCACGCTCACTTACAATGGTGCTGCCGCTCAAACAATTTCAGGAGCAGGAAGCATTACTTGTTCTACTGCAGGAACAATTACGATTAATAATGCAGCGGGAGTTACTACAAGTTCTGCTATGACAATTGACGGAACAATTACCGTTTCTGCAGGAACTTTTAATACAGGAGCAACTACCATTACGTTGCCTTCAGATGCCGCACATACGGGCAGAATTGGAAATTCAGCCGGGACAATTGTGGGTTCTGACTGGAGGCAGCAAAGATTTATTGCTTCTGCCAGCGCCAACTGGGATGATTTTTCAACACCTATCAACGGAAATAATCTTGGCGACTGGGATAATGAATTATACCTAAGCATTGCATCAGGTTGCCCCGATGGAACGGCTGCGGGCTTTAAATCCGTATATTATTTTGATGCCGCTACTCAGGCATGGGTGGCTGTTACCACGTGTGCACCGGCATTACCGGCAACCAGAGGATATGAACTCTGGCTTGGTTCTGACATGAGTAATTATAACCCGGCAGTTCTTGGAACTGTTGACAGCAGGGGAACTCCCAACTTTGGCAACAAAGCCGCCACTCTTGCAAGCGGAGTTGGAAACTGGACGCTAATTGGAAATCCGTATGCATCGGGAATTGACTGGGCATTGGTGTTTGCAGATGCTTCAGGTCTTTCAAACTTTTTCCAGATTTATGACCAAAGTATAAACAACTATGTTACTACTCCCAACGGTGGAATAATTTGTTCCACGCAAGGGTTCTGGGTTCAGAATTCAGGCGGAGCGCCTTCGCTAACTTTTAAGGAATCACATAAAACTGCAACGAATGTTTCGTTTGTACGCCAGTCAATGTATGCTACCAATGATATGCTGAAGATGAAATTGTATACGCTTGATAAAAAAAATGCTTCCGAATTAATAGTAAAAATAAATAATGAAGGAACAGATTATTTCAATGCCGCTCAAGATGCATCTTACAGAAGAAGCAAAGACACCATTTCTCCCGGATTAACAGCCGTTACTTCCGATGGAATAAAAACCATGTATAAAACTGTTCCTAAAAAAACTTCTTTATCTGTTCCGCTTTCAGCGCAGGTATATGTTCCCGGAACTTATTACATCGACTTCAATGGAATCAATACCGTTTTCGGATATAACTGCATTTCATTGGAGGATAAAGAAACAGGAGTAATTGTAAAATTGACTTCTGACAAAACCTATTCATTCACCCAGTCCGACATCTCCAAAGAACATTTATTCGTTCTCCATTTTGAAAATGTTTGCACTGATCAAACTCCTTTTGCAAATACTGTGAGAGTATATTCTGTGGAAGATGGCGCTGCTGTAAATTTTAATTTTGATGAAGCAACAAGCGCTCAGATTTCAGTTTATAACCTACTGGGAGAAAATGTTGCGAATGAAAATGTAAAAACAGAAAAAGAAATCGTAACCATTCCTCTTGCTGCAAAAAACCAAGTTTATATTGTAAGAGTGACTACCTCAAACGGAACAACAGCTTACAAAATTTTTTACTAACTGAATTCGGTTAAGATTTTCTATTTATTAGTTTCTAAAGAATCTTTTCTTATTTCCTTTTCATTTTTCTTTCTGTGCGGTAATCCAAAATTTATTTTAAACCACACGCGTTCGTGAAAAAAATACAAAGCCATCTTTGTCAAAATTTCAAAACCTCCTATTTTAACTCCCATTAGGGGATTGCCTGTAATAAACCATCCCACCAACATAGTATCAAAAGTTCCCACAACTCTCCATGTAATTGTTTTGGCAAAATGCCTTTTAATAGAGGGATCTTTCAAAAAAAAGTTTTCTAAAAACATAATATTATTCTTTGAGTATTAACAAAGATATATTAAAAGGAATCAAAGCAATAAATTTTTTCCGTAAAATATTTTCTTCTTCTTGGTATTATTACCTTTGCCTGCAATGGAAAAAAATATTATTCCCCACCGCCACTCCATTACAAAATCTGACCGGCATCGCGCAAATAAACACCGTTCGCTTGTAATCTGGTTTACCGGTTTATCCGGCTCTGGAAAATCTACACTTGCCGGAAAAGTAGAAGCACTGCTTTTTAAAGAAGGAATAAAAACTTATATTCTTGACGGAGATAATGTGCGCACCGGACTGAATAAAAATCTCAGTTTCTCTCCTGAAGACAGAAAAGAAAACATCAGGCGAATTGGTGAAGCGGCAAAACTTTTTGTTGATGCTGGCGTAGTGGTGCTCACTGCATTTATTTCTCCCTATCGCGAAGACAGAAATTCAGTGAGAAAACTTCTCGATAAAAATGAATTCATAGAAGTGTATGTAAAATGCCCCGTTGAAATTTGCGAGCAGCGCGATGTAAAAGGGCTTTATGCAAAAGCGCGCAAAGGAGAAATAAAAGATTTCACCGGCATAAACGCTCCTTATGAAGAACCCGAAAATCCGGAAATCACTATTGAAACAAATCTTGCTTCAGAAGAAGCATGCGCATGGAAAATTTACCAGCGGGTGATTGAATTAATCAGAATTAAATCTTAACGTTTATTTTTCATGCAACTTGTTTTTGCAACTAACAACCCGTATAAACTAAATGAAGTCCGGGAATTGTTGCACAAAAAAATTTCTCTCCTCTCACTTTCAGACATTAGATGCTTTGAAGAACTTTCCGAAACAGGAAATTCGCTTGAAGAAAATGCAAAGCAAAAAGCAAAATTTGTCCATGAAAAATATAATGTGAATTGTTTTGCCGATGATACAGGACTTGAAATTGAATCTCTGAATGGAAAACCCGGAGTTCTTTCTGCACGCTATGCGGGCGAACAAAAAAGTTTTGAGGACAATATTCAAAAAGTTTTGGCTGAGATGAAAAATATTGAAAACAGAAAAGCAAAATTCCGAACCGTTATTTATTTGTTTCTGAACAATGAAGAATATTTTTTTGAAGGCAGCGTGAAAGGAATCATTCTGAAAGAAAAAAGAGGCAAAGATGGATTTGGCTACGATCCGATTTTTCAACCGGACGGATTTCAAAAATCATTCGCAGAAATGACTCTCGAAGAAAAAAATAAAATATCTCATCGCGCAGTTGGAATAAAAAAACTTGCAGCGTTTCTGAATAAAATGAAAAATTAATTTCCGGCAAGCGCTTCTTCAACAGCATTGCTGAAAAGTTCTTTCTTGGAAATGCCGGAATATTCTGCCTGCTGCGGAAGCAAACTTCTCTCCGTCATTCCGGGAATGCTGTTCACTTCGAGCAAAAATAATTTTCCTTTCTTCACAATGTAATCTATGCGAATCATTCCTTTGCATCCAAGAATGGTATAAATATATTCGCTGAGGTTTTTGCATTCGGCTTCGAGCGGAAGAAGAATCCGCGCAGGAGTAATTTCCTGGGTGGCTTTGTCTTTATACTTCGCATCAAAATCAAAAAATTCTTTTTGCGCAACAATTTCTGTAATGGCAAGTGATTTCACTTTCCCCCTGAAGCGAATAACTCCGCAGGTAATTTCTGTTCCTTCAATAAATTCTTCTATGATAACTTCATCGCCTTCTTTCAGCGCTTTTTGAACAGCTGGAATTAATTCTTCTCTGCGTTTCACTTTTGTGGTGCCAATGCTCGAACCTCCTTCGTTTGGTTTTACAAAAACGGGAAGAGAAACGTTTGCCAAAATTGTGTCGTCAGAAAATTTATTTTTTTTATTTACTACAATTGATTGTGCCGTGTTCACGCCAAACCTGCTGAGTGCTGCTACTGTAAATGCTTTATTGAATGTGAGCGCGGATTGCACAACTCCACAGGAAGTATAAGGCAAACCAATCATATCAAAATATCCCTGAAGTTTTCCATCTTCGCCCGGAGTTCCGTGAATTGCCATGAAAGCGCAGTCGAAATTTATTTTTCGTTTTAAGATAGTAGCAGAAAAATCATTTTTGTCTATGGAATATTCCTGCCCGTCATCCGAAAGAAACCATTTATTTTTTGTGATTACAATTTTATAGCAGCAATATTTATTCGAATCCAAATGTTTTATTACAACATCTGCGCTCTGAAGCGAAATAACCGATTCGCCCGAATATCCGCCAGTAACCACCGCAATATTTTTTCTCATGCCGGGAAAATATTTTTGAGTTTCATTCGTAGGGGTAAAAGTAATTTCTCATTCATCAATCTAAAATAGATAATTCATACATTTGTTAACATTTCATTGTTACTCAGCATGAGCACAAAAGAAAAAAATGAACCGGGAATTTTCAGGCGCATTTTTCTTTTTCTGAAAAGCAAACGATTCCGCATTCATTTTATTATTGCAGTGATTTTTATCTTTTTAATTTTCTGGGGTGCATTCAAGTCGCTGGCGGTTTATACTCTTCATGGAGAAACTATTTCTGTTCCTGATTTTTCAGGAATAAAAACAGATGACCTCGATAAATTTATTTCGGAGAAAAAAATAAAATATCAAATTATTGATTCGGTTTTTGATTCCAACATTTCAGGCGGAATTGTTATCAGGCAAGACCCTGAAAAAAATTCTTCTGTGAAACAAAATAGAACCATCTATTTAACCGTCAGCGCCAAAATGCCACCTCTTGTTAAGATGCCAAATCTGGTGGATGCTTCGATGCGACAAGCGCTTGCTGTTTTGGAATCATACGGATTGAAAGCCGGAAAAAGAGAATACAAACCCGATCCTTGTATTAATTGTGTGATAGCGCAAATGCTGAAAGGAAAAAAAATTAATGCAGGTGAAATGATTCCAAAAGGAAGCGTGATTGATTTGATACTTGGTCAAGGGCAAGATGGAGAAAAAATAAGCGTACCTTGTGTAATTGGTTTATCACAGAAAGAAGCCATCGAAAAACTTGCCGAGAATGGAATGAGCGAAGGAGCAATCACCTGCACCGATTGTAAAATAAGTGCCGATAAAGAAAAAGCAAAAGTGTATAAACAAAATCCGGCATGTTCTGCCGGAGTAATTAATCCGGGAAGTTCAATTGATTTGGTCATGAGCATTCATCCGCAAAAAAATAATGATGATGAATAAAAAAAGAAAACACACAAACATGTTACGATGGATTTTGCTTTTCATCTTTTATTTTTCATTTATGTTTTTACATTCTCAGGAAGTGATTACAAATTTTTCTTTCAATCCAACAGTTGCAGAAAAATACCGGCAGATTAAAAACAGCACGCAGAAAAAAATACCGGTTGCGCTCGATACACTTTCGCTTCCTTTCCTCGATGATTTTTCAAAAGATGGCATTTATCCCGATACATCGCTTTGGCTCGACAGCAATGTTTTTATTAACCGCGATTATCCGATTGCTCCGCCCACACTGGGTGTTGCAACATTTGATGGCGTGAGCAAAACCGGATTGCCTTATGACACAAATATTGTGAATGTGGGTTCCTATCCTGCAGACACGCTAACTTCAAAACCAATTAATCTTTCTCTATATCAACCTATAGATTCTGTTTTTTTCTCTTTCTTTTGGCAGGCGCAGGGAAGAGGCGACCGACCTGATATTAGTGATTCGCTTCTCCTGCAATTCAAAAATGCTTCATTGCCCGATTCTCTCGCATGGAAAACTGTTTGGTTCAGAAAAGGATTTACCGCCACTTCACCGCCCGATTCACTTTTTCATCTTGTAATGCTGAAAGTGGATACTGCCTTTCTGAAAAATGGTTTTCAATTCCGATTTACAAACTGGGCAACCATTTCAGGCAACGTTGACCACTGGCATATTGATTATGTTTTCCTTGATAAAAACAGGGGAGTGAACAATACGGTTTTTGATGACGTTGCCTTTGCTTATAATTCAAAATCGCTATTGAAAAATTATTATGCCATGCCGTGGGAGCAGTACACGCAAGCAGAAATGAAATCAAATTTTTCTTTCTGCATTCATAATCTTGACACAGCAATAAAAAATACTTCCTTTGTTGATACAATTTTTAATGAGTGCGGATATAATGGAAACTCCGATAATATTAATCCGAATATAACTACCGGCTGCGCGGGCAACCCGCAATTTGCAAATCCTCCTGCATCAAATCTTCCTTTATATTCATTTCCTAATTTAACTTGGGATACTTCTTTTCTTCTTCAAGCCACGCTCTCGACTTCTACCGATATTGACCGATGGAACGATACGCTTCGCTTCACACAAAACCTGAAAAATTATTATGCCTACGATGACGGAACGGTGGAAGGCGGCTACGGAATAAATTCTTCTCCCGCAGAAATTGCCTACAAGTTTACGCTCAACAAGCCGGATATTTTGTATGCGGTGGAAATGCTGTTCGACTGGATTCCGCCAAATGCTCATCAGCAGGAATTCAAAGTGCAGGTATGGGATGACAGCGGAGGATTTCCCGGAAATGTAATTTACCAGAGCAGCATGGAATCTCCGCACTACTACTATACCTATCACAGCGATTGGGGAAACCTCACCAATATGTTTTTCCCCTACATGCTCAAAAGCCCGTTAAGTGTGAGCGGAACTTTTTATGTGGGCTTGATTCAATATACATTTCCATCTTCCACACTGCTGAATCTTGGCATTGATAAAAACACCGACTCAAGAACAAAAATGTATTTTAATCTCGATGACGGAAACGGTTGGGCGCAATCGCAAATTATTACTCCCTGCTCGTGGATGATTCGCCCGGTTCTCGGTTCAACAAAAGGATTATCAGTGCATGAAAAAGAAAGGGAAGAAACTCCCATCCTTGTTTTTCCGAATCCATCTAACGGCAAATTTATAATCGAAAGCGAAGAAAAGCAATCACAAGTTGAAATTATAAATCTTCTCGGAGAAATAATATATAAAGCCGGAATCAATAATCAGAAATCTGAAATTGATTTATCTTCTCAGCCCGAAGGAATTTACTTTTTACGAGCAACTGACGAGAAGGGAATTGTACACGCGCAAAAAATTATCCTTTCGAAATAATTTTTCAAAAACTATTTTAGATTATTTTTGCCAACCTTACTCCTTAACGCTTGGGTGGTGGAATTGGTAGACACGCAGGACTTAAAATCCTGTGGACCTTATACGTCCGTACGGGTTCGATTCCCGTCCCGAGCACTTGTGAAATTTTCCGAATTTAATCTTGACGCAAAACTGATGGAAGGACTTTCCTCTATGGGTTTTGAAACGCCAACTCCCATCCAGGAAAAAACCATTCCTATTATTTCGGCCGGAAAAGATTTAATTGCCTGCGCGCAAACGGGAACCGGAAAAACAGCCGCGTATCTTTTGCCGCTCCTCAGCAAACTTTCTGCGCACCCTTCTGATTATGTTGACACGCTGATTATTTCTCCTACGCGCGAACTCGCTTTGCAGATTGACCGCGCGCTGGAAGGATTTGCATATTTCACTTCGGTAAGTTCCATTGCTGTGTACGGAGGAAATGATGGTGGTTCGTTCGAGCAGGAGAAAAAAGCATTAACACATGGAGCGAATATTATAATTGCTACGCCCGGAAGATTGAAATCGCATCTCAACATGGGCTATGTGAAATTTGATATGCTGAAGCATTTGATTCTGGATGAAGCCGACCGCATGCTCGACATGGGTTTTTACGAAGACATTATGGCAATTATAAAATATCTTCCCGCGAAAAGGCAAACATTACTTTTTTCCGCCACCATGCCACCGAGAATCCGCGAGATGGCAAAAAAAATTCTTCATCACCCCGAACAAATAAATATTGCCATATCAAAACCTGCCGAAGGAATTTTGCAGGCAGCGTATTTGGTTTACGATAATCAGAAAAACGATTTGATTGTACATCTTCTTAAAGGAAAGAACCTGCAAAGCGTTTTAATTTTTTCTGCAACTAAAAGTAATGTGAAAATTCTGGAGCGTGATTTATATAAACTTGGTTTATCCGTTGCCGCCATTCATTCTGACCTTGAACAAAAAGAGCGCGAAGAAGTGCTGCGTGATTTCACCGCGCGAAAAACGCAGGTGCTTGTCGCCACCGATATTCTTGCCAGAGGGATAGACATTGAAGGAATTGATTTGGTAATTAATTACGATGTGCCGCGCGATGCCGAAGATTACGTTCACCGGATTGGGCGCACCGCGCGCGCGCAAAGCACCGGAGTTGCCATCACGCTTATTAATGAAAAAGACCAGCGCAATTTTAAAAGGATAGAAGATTTCCTGGGAAAAGAAATTTTTAAACCTGCATTGCCGCTGAATATCGGCAAAGGTCCCGCTCTACGGTAGCGCACGCTGTGTAAAACTCTGTTCAAACTACATTAGTCATTTATTAATAGTCATTAGTCATTAGCTGTTACTTTGCGGTATGAGCCCTGCATTGATATTAATCTGCGTTGGAATTTACACCATCCTTTTATTTGCTGTTACCTATTTCACTGCTAAGAATGCCGACAATAAAAGTTTTTTCATAGGCAACCGCAGTTCGCGGTGGTACGTGGTGGCGTATGGAATGATTGGCGCATCGCTCAGCGGTGTAACGTTCATGAGTGTGCCGGGCGATGTTGGCAAAGGAGCTTTCTCATATTTTCAAATGGTACTCGGATATTTGCTCGGATATTTTGTCATTGCATTTGTGCTGCTTCCGCTCTATTATAAATTAAATCTCACCAGCATTTATTCCTATCTGAAAACACGGCTTGGAATTTATTCTTATAAAACAGGCGCGTTCTTTTTTATTTTGTCGAGAGTGATTGGCGCTTCGTTCCGTTTATTTATTGTGGTGAATGTGCTGCAAATTTTTGTCTTCGATGCGTGGGGAGTTCCGTTTGCAGTTACTACAAGTATTTTTATTCTTCTCATCATCGCATACACTTTTAAAGGAGGAGTGAAAACAATTGTGTGGACGGATTTATTGCAGACAACTTTCATGCTTCTTTCACTGCTGCTTTCCGTTTATCTAATCAGCAGGCAAATGAATTTTTCCATAGGAGAAATGTTCAGCACCATAAAAGATTCCGCGTACTCAAAAATTATAGTGAGTAAGTGGCACACAAAAACTTTTTTACCGAAACACTTTTTCGGGGGAATGTTCATTGCCATTGCCATGACGGGGCTTGACCAGGAGATGATGCAGAAAAATATTTCGTGCAAGAACATTGGCGATGCGCAGAAGAATGTTGTCACATTTTCTTTCACGCTCGTGCTTGTGAATTTTATTTTCCTCTGCCTTGGCGCGCTCCTATATATATATGTAAGCGCAAAGGGAATTTCCATTCCCGAGCGCACCACCGATGATTTATTCCCCGCCATTGCGCTTCAACATTTAGGAACTTTATCCGCTCTCTTTTTTATTATAGGATTGATTTCTGCTGCGTATCCTTCTGCCGATGGCGCGCTCACTGCACTCACCGCATCTTTCTGTATTGACTTTTTAAATTTTGAATCCGGAAAAAATTTATCGGAAGAAAGAAAAATTTCTGTAAGAAAAATTGTTCATGTATGCTTTGCAATAATTCTTCTTCTGGTGATTGTAGTTTTCAGAATGATAAATGACGAAGCGGTGATTCGCCAGCTTTTTAAAGTTGCAAACTATACGTATGGTCCGCTGCTCGGATTATTTTTCTTCGGGATACTTACAAAAAGAAACGTGAACGATAAATTTGTCCCGCTCATTTGCCTGCTCTCTCCTCTGCTCTGCTATTTTCTTGACACAAATTCAAAAAAACTGTTCAGCGGCTATTTATTTGGAAACGAACTGCTAATTGTGAATGGACTTATTACTTTTGGCGGATTATTTCTTCTGAATAAAAAAGCAGATGCAACTTCAGCCCGAATTAATTGATTTGCTTCAGCGCGCCTACTCGGCAGAGAAAGCAGCAGCGTTTGCTTACCAGGGACATGCCGGCTCTGTTAAAAATGCGCAAGAGAAAAAAGCAATTCATCAAATAGAAATGGATGAATGGAATCACCGCAGGGAAGTTTTACAAATAATGAATCACTATGGAATTCCCATTTCAAAATGGTATGAGTTTCGTTTTCATGTTATCGGAAAAATAATTTCTGGGAGTTGTTATGTGATTGGCTGGTTCATGCCATTTTATTTTGCAGGGCGGCTGGAGAGCGGAAACGTGTGCGAATATTTCCGCATGATGCATTTCTTTCACGCTATTGGAATTAAAGAACACGATAAAATCCTCTACGAGATGGGCATGAAAGAAAAAGAGCACGAGATTTATTTTCTTGAGCCCATCAAAAACAACAAACTGCTTCCTTTCTTTGAGAAATTATTTTCGTGGGGGAACAAAAGCAAATTCAACGATATTGACCTTGAAAAAAAGTATTCTATAGAGGAATCTGAAGTTTACTGCAAAAAATAATTTACACCAACTCTTTCTTAAACTGCAACTCAAAAAGTTTTTTGTATTGCCCGTTCTGCGCGAGAAGTTGGCGGTGAGTGCCGGTTTCAATAATTTCTCCATGAGCGAGCACAATAATTTTATCCGCCCGCTGAATGGTAGCAAGGCGGTGTGCAATTACAATAGAGGTTCGGTTCTTCATTAAAATTTCCGTTGCGCGCTGAATTAAAATTTCACTCTCGGTATCCACGCTCGAAGTGGCTTCGTCAAGGATTAAAATTTTGGGGTTATACAAATAGGCGCGAATAAAAGAAATCAACTGCCGCTGCCCTACTGAAAGAGTTGCTCCGCGTTCCATCACGTTGTAATCGTAATTTTTAGGAAGGCGCATAATAAAATCATGCGCGCCAATCATCTTTGATGCAGCAATTATTTCTTTGCGCTTAATTTCAGGATTGCTAAGGGAAATATTATTTGCAACGGTATCGGAATATAAAAACACATCCTGCAAAACAATTCCGGTATTTTTCCGAAGGGAATTTAATTCATACTCACGAATATTTTTTCCGTCAATTAAAATTTCTCCTTTGGAATATTCATAAAACCTGTTTATCAATCCTGCAATGGAAGATTTTCCCGCACCTGTTGCACCAACGAGCGCAATGGTTTCTCCCTGCATTGCACTGAAAGAAATATTTTTCAGAACATAATTCTCATCATAATAAGCAAACCACACGTTTTTAAATTCAATGGTGCCGCCTGCTGCCCTCTCCCATTTCCCTCCCCCAGCGGGGGAGGGACTAAGGGCGGGGGCTTTCGTATCCATCACCCTAAACACCCTCTCGCTCGCCACAATTCCCATCTGAAGTGTGTTGAATCTATCGGCAATCATTCTTATAGGGCGAAAAAGCATGTTGATATACATAATGAACGCCACCAATTGCCCAACCGAAAATTCATTACTGAAAACTCCGCGCCCGCCCCACCATACTATGAGCCCGATGGAAACTGAAGAAAGAATTTCTATGAACGGAAAAAAAATGGAGTAATACCAGATGGAACGGATATTTGCATCGCGGTGCGTTGCATTAATTGCCCTGAACTTTTTCATTTCTTCTTCTTCGCGGTTGAAAATCTGCACCACGCTCATGCCGGTGATGTGTTCCTGCACAAAAGCATTCAGCCGCGCAATTTGCGTTCGCACTTCGTTGAAAGTTTTATTTACACCATTCTTAAAAATGTTTGCACCAATGAGAAGCACAGGAAAAATCGTTAAGCTGATGAGCGAAAGTTTCCAGTTGGTATAAAACATTACGGAGATAATTACAATGAGTTTCAGGAAATCGCCAAGAATTACGAGAAGTCCTTCGGAAAAAATATCAGAGATGGCTTCCATATCGGAAATCACGCGCGTGATTAAAGTTCCAATCGGAGTTTTGTCGAAGTAGTGCAAATGCAAATGATTGATATGCGAAAAAAGTTTTACGCGCATGTCCTTGATAATTGTTTGCCCCAGCCAGCCGGCAAGATATTCATTGGCGAATTGAAGCAGCGTTTCAAAAAGCAAAATGCCCGTCATGATGAGCGTCATCTTCAAAAGCATTTCTTTATCCGGCTTTACGATATAATTATCGAGTGTGAATTGCGTGAGCATGGCGCGCACAGGCGAAACAAAAGCAAAAACAATAGCAAAGATTGCAGCAAGAAGAAACATTCGTTTATAGGGCTTGGCATAGGAAAGAACTCTGCGCAGTAAGGCGAAAGAAAATTTTTGCTGAATGTCGGCACTCATTTCTTAAAAATATTTTTTGGATATTCTACTTTTGTCAGATACAATCCGCAGGCGGGAACAAGAGCGCCTGCATTGCGGCAATCTTTGCTTTCAATTATTTTTTTGAAATCATCGAGCGTGATTTTATGCTTCCCTAAATCCATCATGGTGCCGGCAATCATGCGTACCATTCCGCGAAGAAAGCGGTTGGCACGAATGGTGAAAGTTAAACTATCGGATTTTTTTTCCCACTTGGCATGAAAAATTTTACACTTGTTTGTTTTCGCCTGTGTGTGCACTTTGCTGAAGGCAGAAAAATCTTCCTGCTTCTTCAAAAATTTTCCGGCTTTGTTCATTAAAGGCAAATCAAGTTCACCGTAATAGTAATAAGAATGTTTCAGCAAAAAAGGATTTCTCTTCTGATGAATAAAATATTGATAGGTTCTTGCCATGGCATCAAAGCGCGCATTGGCATCTTTCTTCACAGCATAAATTCCGTCAATCGCAATATCCTGCGGAATCATTTTGTTGAATTTATATAACCAATCTGTTGCGGAATCATTATGCAAATTATTTTTCTTCGAATCAAAATGCGCATAAAGTTCTTTTGCATGAACACCGGAATCAGTTCTGCAGCAGCCGGTGAGTTCTATTTTTTCATTCAGAAGTTGTGAAAGCCCTTCCTGAATTTTCTGCTGAACAGTTTGGGAAGAATTTTTCTGAATCTGCCAGCCGTTGTAATGCGTGCCGTCAAAAGAAAGTTTTATGAAGTAGCGGTGCACAAAACAAAAATAAGGAAAGAAGTCAAACGAAAAAAAAATTACTTGTCAAACTTGTAGAACGCTCCGAAGTTAAATCCGATATAATTCAAATTTGATTCTGTAAGCATCAGATTGAATTTCAAATTTCCATTCAGAATAAATTTATCAGACACTTCGTACGAAGCGCCAGCCATGGGAGCAATTCCGAGTTCGGTTCCATGAGAAATTCCGGAAACAGGAACAATATTGCCACCATTATTTGTCCAGTAATAATCATATTTATATCTCCAGAAATAAAGCCCTAAATCACTGCCGGCATACGGTTTCAGTTTATCATTCGAAAAATAATATTCAAACAAACCGGTGAAAGCAGTCATGCCCAGGTGGCTGTGATAGTCGCTGTAATAATAATATCCGCGGTAACTGTCTCCTCCAAAAGAATTATAATGAAGGTTTATTCCAGCAGCCATGTTATCTTTCAAAAAATATTTTCCGGTAATTCCAAATCCAACTCCAACATGAAATGCATTGGAAAAACCTCCCACGGGGATTTGCGGTCCTAAAATAATTCCCGCCTGGAACTGCGCCATGCTTCTTCCAACAAAGCAGGAAACGACTAAACAACAAAAAATTTTTTTCATCTGTATTTTTTTAGCGACTTAGTTTAGGGCTTGATGTTTTACTTAATCCAAACATATACGCTGCCGAAAGAGAAAAAACAAGATTATGATTACTGCCAGAAGTGTTACTATTTTTATTGGAGTCCGAAGCATCAGAAAATCCATACGCTGCCCTGAGCGAGCAATCAACTTCTCCTCCTATTTTTGTTCCAACGCTGATTACAGCGCCAAAGTCAATTGAATTGATTGCAGGTGTTTCACTCACCGTAGTTGTAGTGGTGGTTTGCTGCCCGTATTGATTGGGAGCGGTAACTGTATTTTCTCCGGTATGATTGGATGAAACAAGAAAAGATAACTGCGGCCCGAGCCCTACATACGAATTTCCTCCTCCTCCAAAATGCCCGTTCGCAATAAGAGGAACATCTATGTAAGAAAAATTATATTGCCCGCTGCCTTCCGAAGTTGCCGTATAAGTAAAAAAGAAAAAACTTGCAGAAGATTCAAACTTATAGTCGTATTTAAAACCTTTAGTAGAATAAAGCGCTTCTGTTTGCAGGGAAATATATTTATTCAAATGATATCTTGCCATTAACCCTCCATGATATCCCGGAATGAAATGATTAGTGGTTGAGCCGGAAGTGGTAATATTGGAAAAATTTCCGCCTGCTTTAATTCCTGCTTCCAGTTGGGCAAAAGAAACTTCAAACAAAGAGCAAAAAATAATTATCGGGAGAAATACTTTTTTCACGCTGGCAATTTTTATTTTGCGAATGTATGAAAACATTATAATCGCTTATAAATAATTCCATTTCCTCCGCCTCCGCTGTTGTTTCCAAAAACATACCCGACAAAAAACTGAAACGAAAGATTGTGCGAAGAATTTTCTCCGTCATATAATTTCGTAATGCCGTAAACAGCCCGCAGCGATACCGTTAAAGGAAACTTAAACCGGTAAGTACCTCCGGCAACGAGCGAATATTCCGTAGTGCTGAATCCATAAATATTGCTCGTGTCAACGTTTTGTATTTGTGTAGAACTGTTCGAAGAAGAAGTAATGCTTCCTCTTTCCTTCGCATTAATGATATAGCCAATCTGCGGGCCAATTTGCAAAATTCCTCTCTCGCCAATTGCGGCATTTAAAAGAAAAGGAAAGTCAAGATACGAAAATGAATGCGTGATATTGGAATCTGCCGAAACCGATGAACTGTTAGTGGAACTTTTCTGTTTGTATCCTCGTTGTGAAAAAAGCATTTCGGGTTGAAAAGAAACTACATCGCTGAATTCAAATTTCATAAATCCGCCCGCATAATAACCAAGTTTAAACTTATTATTCTGGTCATTCACGCCACCCTTCACAGTTGAAAAATTCAAACCCACCAGCGGACCAATAGAAACCTGGCTTTCCGCAGAATTAAAAAAACTAAAAATTAAAAAGAAGAGGGAAAGTTTCTTCATATTTTTTCTTCTGCACGAAGATATGCAAATCAATTTTAACACATCAAAATAATTCTGTCGGGCGCTCTTAACATTTTTTAACAAACTAAAGTCATTTACAATTTCATGGCGGTGTTACATTTGCAGTAAACAAAAGTAAAAACTATGACCGACATTAAAGAACTCAACGAACGCATTCAGCGCGAAAGCGCATTCATTGACCTCATCAATCTTGAAATGGACAAGGTGATTGTAGGACAAAAATACATGGTTGACCGCTTGCTCATCGGACTCCTTTCCAACGGGCACATTTTGCTCGAAGGTGTTCCCGGGCTGGCAAAAACACTCGCCATCAAATCTCTTGCTGCCTGCATTCACGCGGACTTCAGCCGCATTCAGTTCACGCCCGATTTGCTTCCGGCAGATTTAATCGGAACTTTAATTTACAACCAGAAGAAAGAAGAGTTCACCGTTCGCAGAGGTCCCATCTTCGCAAATTTTATTTTGGCAGATGAAATCAATCGCGCTCCGGCAAAAGTTCAGAGCGCGCTGCTTGAAGCAATGCAGGAAAGACAAGTTACCATTGGCGATTCCACCTATGAACTTCCGCAACCATTTCTTGTTCTCGCAACACAAAATCCAATCGAACAGGAAGGAACGTATCCGCTTCCCGAAGCGCAGGTTGACCGCTTCATGCTGAAAGTGGTGATTGGTTATCCGAATAAAGAGGAAGAGAAAAAAATAATTCGAATGAACATAGGGGAAAATTATCCTGCACCGGCAAGAATTTTAAAACCTGCGGATATTCTGAGTGCAAGAAAAATTGTCCGCGAAGTTTATATGGACGAGAAGATTGAAAAATATATTGTGGATATTGTTTTTGCCACGAGAAATCCTGCGGAATATAAACTCAATAAATTTTCTTCGCTCATCAGTTACGGAGCATCTCCGCGCGCGAGCATAAATCTTGCGCTTGCTTCCAAATCGTATGCGTTCATCAAACGAAGAGGTTATGTGATTCCCGAAGACGTTCGCGCAGTTTGCCACGATGTGCTTCGTCATCGCATCGGTTTAACGTATGAAGCCGAAGCGGAAAATATCACCAGCGAAAATATTGTGAGTGAAATTCTAAATGCGATTGAAGTCCCTTAATTGTGCGAATCGCGAATATGCTTCGAATCTGCGAATGAAAAATGTTGGCTGCTATTCGAAGATTCGTAAAAGATTCGTTATCCGCACCACAGAATTTTAAAATGGAAACACAGGAATTATTAAAGAAGGTTCGCAAGATTGAAATAAAGACACGCGGTCTTTCAAGCCATATTTTTTCCGGAGAATATCATAGTGCTTTCAAAGGACAAGGAATGGCTTTTAGCGAAGTGAGGGAATACCAGCCAGGTGATGACATTCGCGCGATTGACTGGAACGTAACTGCGCGCTTCAATCATCCGTTCATAAAAGTTTTTGAAGAAGAAAGAGAATTAACTGTGATGTTGTTGGTGGATGTGAGTGCTTCTGAAAATTTCGGAACACAAAAGCAAATGAAAAAAGATTTGCTCACAGAAATCTGCGCGGTGCTTGCATTTTCAGCTATACAAAACAACGACAAGACCGGAGTAATATTTTTTTCAGACAAGATTGAAAAATTTATTCCTCCGAAAAAAGGAAAGACACATATCCTGAGAATCATCCGCGAGTTGCTTGATTTCACTCCCAAATCTTCCGGAACTGATATTGATTTAGCGCTGCGCTATCTTACAAACGCAATTAAGAAAAGAGCGATTGTGTTTTTAATTTCAGATTTCATAGACGAAAAATTTTTGAGCGAACAAAAACGTGGATGCGATTCGCTAAAGATTGCAAGTAAAAAGCACGATATAGTTGCGCTTCGGATTAATGACAAACGCGAAGCAGAACTTCCCGATGTTGGCTTAATCCGAATCAAAGATGCGGAGACCGGAAAATTAAAATGGGTGGATACATCCAATCAAAAAATTCGACAGCAATATTCAAAAACTTCTTCAAAGCGTGACGCGCGATTGAAAGAAATTTTTACTCGCAGCGGAATTGATTCAACTTCTATCGGCACTTCTGAGTCGTACATAAAACCGTTGATGAATTTGTTTAAGAAAAGAGAAAGCAAGAGATGATAATTCAAAAGTCAAAAGTCAAAAGTCAAAAATTAAAAGCAATTGCAATTTTATTTTCTGCAATCTGCTGCTTGCTTATTGCCACTTTTTCTTTTTCTCAGAACATAACAGTTACTGCTTCATTAGATACAAATGCAATTCTCATAGGTAAACAAGCAAAATTAAAACTGCGGATTGATTATCAAACCGACAAAGGAGATGTGAAAATTGATTTTCCGAAAATCGGAGATACAATCATCAAGCAAATTGAAGTTGTCCGTCAATCTAAGATTGAAAAATTTATTCCGGATTCAAATGATTTGGGTCGATTCGCACAACAGCAAACTTTTATTATCTCGTCATTCGATTCCGGCTACTATGCAATTCCGCCTTTCAAATTTTTTCTCAACGGAGATTCAAGCAAACCAATCGTCACTGAAGCATTGCTTCTCACAGTAAACACCGTTCCGGTGGACACCACGAAAAACATCAAAGACATCAAGCCGCCAATCGAAGTTCCATTTTCCTGGAAAGAATATTTGCCCTACGTGTATTGGGGAATTGGCGCGCTTGCAGTTCTCGCAGGAATTATTTTACTCATAAGATATTATTTAAAGAAGCGAAAGAAAAAACCTCTTCCCGAAATTATTGTTCCGAAAATTCCTCCGCACATCACCGCGCTTGAGCGATTGGAAAAACTCCGCGAAGAAAAACTCTGGCAGCAGGGAAAACTCAAAGAATATCATTCGGAACTCTCGGATATTCTTCGCCAGTATATTGAACATCGGTTTTACATCCACGCAATGGAGCAAGTAACGGATGAAATCATGTATTCGTTCCGAACTGCTGATGTAAGTGAAGAATTAAAAATGAAACTCAGACAAATTCTTTTTCTTTCTGACCTCGTGAAGTTTGCCAAAGAACAGCCGCTTCCGAATGAGAATGAGCAAAGCATAATAAATGCTTTTGAATTTGTGAATGCAACAAAAACAGAAGTGGCAGCGGCAGTCAACAGCAGTCAACAGCCGGAAACAAATAATCAGAAACAAGAAACTACAAACGCGTGAACTTTTTTTCAAACATATCATTCGCTCAGCCATTTCTGTTGTGGTTATTGGTTTTAGTTCCGATGCTCATCTTTCTATATATATACAGGGATAATTTCGGTTCAATAAAAATTTCTTCTGCGGAAAATCTTGCCGGAGTTGGAATTTCGTACAAAGAATATCTGCGGCATGTTTTATTCGCTTTTAAAATGATTGCAATCGCTTTACTTATTATTGTTCTCGCGCGCCCGCAATCAAAAACAAGCTGGAAAAATATTACCACGGAAGGAATCGATATTGTTCTTGCAATGGATATTTCCGCGAGCATGCTCGCAAAAGATTTCAAACCGAATCGCCTCGAAGCAGCAAAATCCGTTGCCATAGATTTTATTGACGCGCGCCCGAGTGACAGAATCGGTTTAGTAATTTTCAGCGGAGAAAGTTTCACGCAATGCCCGCTCACCACCGACCACGCGATTATAAAAAATCTCATGGGCGATATTCACACCGGAATGGTTGCAGACGGAACCGCAATCGGAATGGGGCTCGCAACTTCCGTGAGCAGAATTAAAGACAGCAAAGCAAAAAGCAAAGTAATAATTCTTCTCACCGATGGCGTGAATAACATGGGCGCGGTTTCTCCGCAAACCGCTGCGGATATTGCGAAAGCATTTGGCATTCGCGTTTACACGATTGGAGTCGGAACGATTGGAAAAGCGCTCGCGCCTGTAGCCATGTATCCGAACGGGCAATATGTTTACGATTATGTTCCGGTTGATTTGGATGAAAACATGCTGAAAGGAATTTCGGAAGAAACCGGAGGAAAATATTTTCGCGCTACGAACGAAAGTAAACTTGCTTCTATCTATAAAGAAATTGACAAACTGGAAAAAACAATTGTGGAAGAAAGAAAACATACACGAAGGAAGGAAGAATTTTTTCCTTTCGCGCTCACGGCAGGAATTTTGCTTCTCGTAAATTTCATAGTGAAAAATACATTATTAAAAAGTTTGCCATAAATGTATCGCCTGGATAACATAGATTTTTTATACGGACTCGGAATAATTCCCGTTCTGATTCTTCTCTGTGTGCTGAACAGATTATGGAGAAGAAAAGCGCTGACGAAGTTAGGCGACATGGAAATTATTTCTCAACTCATGCCGATGGTTTCCGAACAAAAACCAATGCTAAGATTTATTTTATTTCTTGTCGCAGTAACATTTTTAATCTTCGGTTTAGTGAATCCGCAAATTGGTTCCAAACTCGAAGAAATAAAACGCGAAGGTTCCGATATTGTAATTTGCCTCGATGTTTCCAACAGCATGAAGGCGGAAGATTTCAAACCGAACCGTCTGGCAAAAGCAGTGCAGTCAATCGAAAAACTCATAGACAAACTGAACAATGACAGAATCGGAATAATTGTTTTCGCAGGAGAAGCATACGTGCAGCTTCCTATTACGACCGATTACGCTGCGGCAAAATTATTTTTGGATAACATCAGCACCGATTTAGTTCCGGTGCAGGGAACAGTTATCAGTTCAGCGATTGAACTCGCGGAAAAATCTTTCGGAACCGAAGAAGGAAAAAATAAAGCCATCATAATTATTTCCGATGGAGAATCGCACGATGACGATGCCATTGCAGCAGCAAAAGCGGCTTCAGAAAAAGGAACCATCGTTCACACAATCGGAATTGGTTCGCCCGAAGGAGTTCCAATTCCTATATACAGAAACGGAGTGCAGGCAGGATTTAAAAAAGATAAGGAAGGAAATACGGTGGTGACAAAATTAAATGAGCAGGCGCTGGAAGAAATTGCTTCGGCAGGAAACGGATTGTATGTGCGCGCCACACAGGGAGAAATTGGTTTGCTTGCGCTTCAGCAGCGAATAAATAAAATGGAAAAGAAAACTTTCGATGCAAAAGTTTATACCGATTACGAAGACCGCTTCCAGATTTTTATTGCCGCTACACTTTTCTTCCTTCTAATAGAATCCATTCTCACGGAAAGAAAAAGTAAATGGTGGCAAAAAATGTTTGCCCCAACCCTAAAGGGAGATAAAGAAAAATGAAAAGAAAAATGAAAATAAAATTAAATTCTTCTGCCCGATTATTCGCCATTTGGCTGTTTATCGCCTACTGCCAACTGCCTGCTGCCTACTGCTATTGCCAGGATGACGAATCAAAACTTGTGCGCGAAGGAAATAAAAAGTACAAGGAAAATAAATTCAACGATGCGGAAAAAAATTATCTGAATGCGCTCGGCAAAAAAAACAATTCCTACAGAGGCGCATTTAATTTGGGGGATTCTTATTTCAAGCAGGGAAAATATAAAGAAGCGGCTGAACAATTTGAAGGACTTACGCAAACAAAAACCAGCAACGATACGCTGGCCAAAGTTTATCACAACCTCGGCAACGCTTATCTGAAACAAAAAGAATTTGAGAAAAGCATTAATGCCTATAAAAATGCGCTGAAGAAAAATGATGCCGATGAAGACACAAGATATAATTTAGCATTCGCGCAAAAAATGTACAAACAACAACAGGAACAGGAACAAAAAGATAATCCGAAAAAAATTGAACCCTCAGCATATGCAAAGAAATTAAAAGAGCAAGCAGACAAATTGGTAGATGAAAGAAAATATAAAGAAGCGCATAATCTCATGATGGAAGGACTTAAAAAAGACCAAACGGTAAATGCCTATCAAGCATACATAAAACGAATAAAAGATGTTACAGATGTTCATTATTAATATGAAAAGATTTTTTTTATTAACAGCATTCTTCTCTTGCAAAATAATGTTTGCTCAAACTGTTGATGATTATTTTCATTCATCTGCACAATTATTTATTCATGGCAAAAAAAACGAAGCAAAACAAAGATTACAGGAAGCAATTCAAAAATATCCTTCAGATACAAAACTGAGGGGACTACTTGCGAAAATAAAAGATGACGAAAAGAAAAACAATCAAGACCAAAACCAAGATAACAGCGACAGTGACAAGAATAAAAATCAGAATAAGAATAAAGACCAGAAAAAAGATAAACAGAAAGAAAAGCAGCAGCAGGAACAGCAACAAAATATTTCAAAAGAAGATGCGCAGCGTTTGCTCGAAGCAATGAACAACGATGAAAAAAAATTGCGGGATAAAATGAATGAGAAACGAGTGAAAGTGGCAAGTTCACAAATAGAAAAAGATTGGTAAAATCTACGAAAAACGAATTTGTACGAAAAATACGAAATGAGAAAAGTTAAAAAATATTTTTTCTTTTTAATTGCGCTTCTTGCAAGTTGTATTGTGAATGCACAAAAATTTACTGCGACTGCGAGCAAAACAAAAGTGACAGTGGGAGAAACTTTCCAGGTTGATTTCACCGTGAATGCAAGCGGAAAAAATTTTGTTCCGCCTTCGTTCAATGACTTCACTGTTTATTCCGGACCGAATCAATCCACGAGCATGCAGATTATCAACGGAAGCATTTCCCAATCCATTACGCTTTCCTATTATCTCGCTGCGAAAAAAGAAGGAACATTTACAATTGGCGCGGCCTCTATTACAGCAGGCGGAAATACACTTCAGTCAAACACTCTTTCCATTGAAGCAGTGAAAGGAAGCGCGCAGCAACAAACACAAACGCAGCAGGGAGGAAATCAAAATCAAACTTCCGCGCAGGCAAGTACAGAAAATCTTTTCTCAAAAACTTTTGTGAGCAAAACAAAAGTGTATGCAGGAGAGCAAATCACCATCACGCATAAAGTTTACACACGCATGAACCTGAAAGGATTTCAGGATGTGAAGTTTCCTTCGTACAATGGTTTCTGGGCGCAGGAAGTTCCGCGCAGCGCGCAGTATGAAGTTACGCAGGAAAATGTGGACGGAGTGAATTACAGCGTGGTGGAAATTAAAAAAGCATTTCTGTTTGCACAGCGAAGCGGAAAAATTGAAATCGAGCCGATAGAAATTCAATGCGTGGTGCGTGAGAAAACCGGAAAGCGAAATGATCCGTTCGAACAATTTTTCGGACACGATCCTTTCTTCGGTGGAGGATTTGATGCCTACAAAGATGTTTTATATACTGTAAAAAGCAATGCCGTAACGATTGATGTAATGCCGCTTCCCGAAGCAAACAAGCCCGCAGATTTTCCCGGAGCGGTTGGAAATTTTTCTATGAACGCAACGCTCGATAAAGACAAAGTGAAAGCAAACGAAGGAATTAATCTGAAGATTACTATTTCAGGAAAAGGAAATCTGAAACTGATTGACGCACCTAAAATGAATTTCCCCGATGAATTTGAAACGTATGACCCGAAGACAAATGAAAATATTTCTGTTACGCAGAACGGTGTTAACGGAAACAAAACATTCGAGTATTTAATAATTCCCCGGCACGAAGGCATTTATAAAATCCAGCCGAACAGCTTTACTTACTTTGACGCAGAGAAAAAAAATTACATAGCGCTTCCTGCAAAAGAATTTACGATTACGGTTGAGAAAGGCGCAGGAGGTTCTGCGAATAACACACCAATGATTTCAAGCGTGGCGAAAGAAGATGTGAAAATGATCGGAAGCGATATTCGGTACATCAAAACAGGAAACATCAACCTGATAAAAAAAGAAGAATTTTTTTTCGGTTCACCGGGTTTCATAGCGGGATTTACTGTTCCACCCCTGCTCTTCCTTGCATTTTTATTTTTACGCAGGGAACATATTCGCAGAAACAGCGATGCGGTGCTGGTCAGAAAACGCAGAGCAAGCGGAATCGCAAAAAAACAATTGGCGCTTGCTGAAAAATCCATGAAGAACAATGACAAAGAAAATTTCTTTGTGAATGTTCTTTCCGCACTTTATAATTATGTTGGCAACAAGATGAACATTTCCACTTCCGAGCAATCAAAAGAAAAAGTTATTGAAGTATTAAAGAAAAAAAATATTTCGGAAGAAACTATTAACGAATTAGTGAAACTTATGGATGAATGCGAATTTGCGCGTTATGCTCCGGGATTGCAATCAGGAAATTTACAAGAAGTGTACAACCGCGCAGAAAATAGTATAAATAAAATTGAAGATTCCATCTCATGAAATATTTTTTAAAAATATTGTTTCTTTTTTTCTTTGCTGCTAAAATGTTTGCTTCCGAACCGAAAATTATTTTGGACAGCGCAGGCATGGCTTACTCAAAAGGAAATTTTCAGAAAGCGGCTGAGCAATACGAAAAAATAATTTCGATGGGATATGAATCTCCGGAAATATATTTCAATCTCGGCAATGCATATTATAAACTCGATAATCTCGGAAAATCAATTTTAAATTACGAGAAAGCGAAAAAACTTTCTCCGCAGGATGAAGACATTGCATTCAATTTAAAACTTGCCAACCAGCGAACGGTAGATAAAATTGAACCTGCACCAAAACTTTTTCTCGATGACTGGTGGGATTCGCTCAAAAGTTCACATTCGGAAAAATCCTGGAGTATGAGAAGCATTGGTTGTTTTGTGCTATTCCTTTTCTTTCTCGGAATATTTATTATTTCCGGAAAATCCATTAACAAGCAATTTGGTTTCTGGCTGAGCTTAACTTTTTTTGTTCTCTTTGTTTTAACTTTCACCATTGCACGCGGACGCCACCACGATATTGTTATGCATGATTCCGCTGTGATACTTTCTTCTTCCGCGGAAATTAAAAACGCTCCTGCTGAAAGCGGCACAAAACTTTTTATCCTGCATGAAGGCGCAAAAGTTTCTTTTTCCGAAACAAACGGTGATTGGATTCGCGTGGAACTTTCTTCGGATAAAGTGGGATGGGTGAAAAAATCACAATTAGAATTTATTTAATTCAGCTTGACAAGAATTCTTCTTCTTTCCGACACGCATAATTTTCTTGATGAAAAAATTTTCAAGTACGCAGAAGCGTGCGACCAAATCTGGCATGCGGGAGATATAGGAACGGTGAAAGTTACAGATGAATTAAAAAAAATAAAACCAGTGATTGCCGTTTACGGAAACATTGACGGCATGGATGTTCGAAAAGAATTTCCGCTTCACCAGCGGTTTAAGTGTGAAAGTGTGGATGTATGGATTACTCATATTGGAGGGAAGCCAAACAATTATTTTCCTGACATAAGAAATATTTTAGAAATAAATCCTCCTAAACTTTTCATCTGCGGGCACTCGCATATTTGCAAAGTGATGTTTGATAAAAAACACAACATGCTTTACATGAACCCGGGCGCGGCAGGAAATTACGGTGCGCATAAAGTGAAAACGCTTTTGCGCTTCACCATTGATAAAGCAGAAATAAAAAATTTAGAAGTGATTGAAATCGGAAAATTGTAAAATAAAAAAGCCCTCATGAAAAATCACAAGGGCTTTTACTGAGTACCTGAAAAATTATTCTTCTATCTGAATCATTTTAAACGGAACATTGATGATTGCCTGGTAATCCTCGCCTGCCTCAAGCATATCTTCATCGTCCTGCTCGTAATACCAGTTAATGACTAATTGGTTTCCGTTTTTATGAATGGATTCGAGTTTCTTAAACACATCAAGAATACATTTAGACGAACTGGTGTTGAAATATTCCAGTTGAATATTTACAGTAGTTACATTCTGCGGTTTGGAGCCGTATTTTTCGAGCGACTCGACAATGGGTTTGTAAAACTCAATGGAGTTTTCAGGAATGCTTCTTCCCTTAATTTCCAAAAAACCCTTTTCAAAATCAAAATTGATTGCCGGGGTCTTCGGGGTTGATTCAATGTTTATCTTTTCCATAGTTATATGAGAGTTATATGAGGATTTTATATTTTTATATTTAAACTGAAAAATGAATACTTCTCGTCAATGGGCATGAAGTTGTAATTGAGTTTCTGTCCGGTCTTTCGTGCAATGTCTATCATTCCTAATCCGCCTCCTCCTTTTGCTGACATTTCTCCGTTTGCCAAAACTTTTTTGTAATATTCTTTTAACTGGTCGGGGTTCAGTGCATTTATTTCCTGAAGGCGGTTATCCAGCCCGGAAACATTTTCCATGCGAATATAATTTCCTGTAATGATGGTGTATTGGTTGTCCAGTTTTCCAATCATGAATATGGCGGAACGGGTGCGGTCGGTATTTACATCTACTTCGTCCATGTGGTGATAAAGATTCTGAAGGCATTCAACCAGCACATTGTATACTTTTTTCTTCACTTTGGGTTCTTCTTGCAGGTTATCCAATTTTGATTCCATGATTTGAAGAATGGACGTAAGCAATTCAGAAGTAATGTCCCCTTTAAAGGACAGCAGAATATGGTTGCGCTCCATCTTATCGTAGAAGTCGTAAATATCAAGCATCATACTTCGAACTCGGATTTATTCATTTGGAAATTATAACCTGACAAATATATAAATTAATTATGTATACGCGCGAAACAAAAAAATAGTTGAGTAAAATTTGGAATTACTTTTTTCTTCATTGAAAAAAATTACCCGTTGGAAGTTTCCTGCGCTTCCATCTGTGCAGAAACCGACACGCCCGATTCATGCCTTGCCCCGGTCATTGCCTCCCATTTTCCCACCACCATTGCAACTGCCCTGATTATTTTAACTCCTAATTGGCTGGCTGCTTTTTTAAGATCTTCTTTGGCTGCAGCGGGACTCATGTTCTTGCTTTTTTTCCAGAGCATGGTAGAAGGAAGATTATATGTAATAATGTCGCGTCCTCTTGTCGCTCTCCAACTCGACATATATCCCTTTGAAGAAAGTTCCTTTCTCACTTCCTCCTGCTTCTCGCTTACTTCAAAACATATCATTACATTCATAATGGTTTAGTGTTGTCTTCGTAAAAGTAGTATACGAAGAAGTTAATGTTTCAAAAATTTATCTCCGGCAAAATACAGAGCCCGTAAATTTTCGGACAAAAGTACAAAATTGATTTTAACTGCAAAATGCAAAATTATATTTAATAATTATCTCTTCCCCGCTTCTTACACAAAAGACAAAGACAAAAACCTGATGGATATGCTCAAAGCAAGTTTGGAAGTGAAGCGGAGAGCGTCCTGAAAATTCTTCTACTGGACTTTAGAATCCAATTTGTTTTTCAATCCTTTCCAACTGATGATTTTTGCTTTCACGCTGCCGACAAGAATAGGCGCTTCCACATAGAGCGGAATTTTATTTTTATCATCAGTCGCCCACACGGTCATGCCTTCTCCGCCTTTGAAAATAGTTCCTTCCACCAATTTCGGGCTGAACTTTATGCAATTGAAAACGGTCTTATCATCCATTTTCAATTTATCTTTTCCCAGATAGCGCAGGTAAAGATTGTAAACCTTGTTATCGAGAAAGAGCGTGATGCCCACCGTATCGTTCACTTTGCATTTTGAAAAATCCACACTGCGCGAATAATAAATCATGGTAAGCGGGTCGAATGCGCAGGGAGAAATAGCCACCGTATCGAGGCGCGGAGATTTTTTTTTCTCTTTGGTAACGCAGTATGCTTTGAGTTTACTGAAATTGAAAAAACATTCGTTGTAAAAAAAACGCCCGCCCTCCTGCACATCGCGGATATAGCGGAAGGGCTTGAGCGAAGAAGTATCCACCCATGCTTCAAACCGGTCGTGCACGTGATAAATCCAGTCGTACGAAGGAAAAGTTCCTCCTATTCCGCTCAACTTGTAGCAGGGAATTCCGTTGCACTCCGATGGCTCCGTCTTAAAAGTAACCTCACCCGCATTGAGCCAGATGAAACCCCAGTTGTAGGATGTTTCGTACACGAGTTCTTCGCCTGAGGAAAATGCCTCGTTGGTGATAGCGCAATCAATGCCTGAAAATTTAAACGAGAAGGAAAACAGGAAAAGAAAAAATAAAATCATTCCGCTGAACAACCATTTCATGCTGCAAAGTTAGTCAGGTTTTCGAAAAGAGATAAAGTCCCAAGCATCAAGTCCCAAGTCGCAAGTCCCAAGAAACAGCCAACAGCAACGGTCCGAACAAAGTTAACTCGTCTCCGACTTGTCGGAGCGGTGCCGTATTCCATCGGACAGATTCGCAGTTGATTCGTTATCCGCACATTTCTACCATGCGAACAGCGGGTACTTCTTCATCCACTTGTTCACTTCTTTTTTCACGGAAGAGATTTTCATTTCATCCTCCGTGTTCATCAGCACCTCGTCAATCAGCGAAACAATTTTCACCATATCTTTTTCTCTGAGCCCGCGCGTGGTAACGGCAGGCGTTCCTATTCTCATGCCGGAAGTAACGAAGGGTGATTTATCATCGAAGGGAACCATGTTTTTGTTCACCGTGATGTCGGCTTTGATGAGCGCGTCTTCGGCTTTTTTTCCGGTGAGGTTTTTATTGCGAAGGTCAATCAACATACAGTGATTATCGGTTCCGCCTGAAATGATATTGTAACCTCTATCTAAAAACGCTTTTGCCATGGCGCGCGCGTTCTTCACCACTTGCGTTGTGTATTTCAGAAATGATTCTTCGAGCGCTTCTCCGAATGAAACTGCTTTTGCGGCAATCACATGTTCCAAAGGTCCACCTTGAGTTCCCGGAAAAACTGCTCCGTCCAAAACTGCCGACATCATTTTGATTTCTCCTTTGGGAGTTGTTAATCCCCAGGGGTTCTGAAAATCTTTTCCCATCATAATAATTCCACCGCGCGGACCGCGCAAAGTTTTATGAGTGGTTGAAGTTACGATGTGGCAATGCGGAAGCGGGTCGCTCAATAATCCGCGCGCAATCAATCCGGCAGGATGCGCAATGTCTGCCATGAGCAAAGCGTTTACAGAGTTGGCAATTTTCCGCAGGCGCGCATAATCCCAATCGCGCGAGTAAGCCGATGCACCGCAGATAATCAGTTTAGGTTTTTCCAGTTGCGCTTTTTTCTCCACTTCGTCATAATCCACTCTGCCGGTTTCTTTGTTCACGCTGTAGAAACACGGCACATATAATTTGCCGGAAAAGTTTACAGGCGAGCCGTGCGTGAGATGCCCTCCGTGAGAAAGATTGAAGCCGAGAATTTTATCTCCGGGCTTGAGCACACCGAGCATGACCGAGGCATTTGCCTGCGCGCCCGAGTGCGGCTGAACATTCGCCCACTGGGCATTGAACAATGTTTTTATTCTTTCAATAGCGAGGTCTTCTACTTTATCCACCACTTCGCAGCCGCCATAATATCTTTTATGCGGAAGCCCTTCGGCATATTTATTTGTGAGGACAGAGCCCATGGCACGCATGGTTTGCTCGCTCGCAAAATTTTCGGAAGCGATGAGTTCGAGCCCGCGCAGTTGGCGCGCGCGTTCTTCTTTGATGAACTGAAAAATCTGTTTGTCGGGTTTCATGGAGGTTACTAATAACGAATGATTACGAATATTACAAATTATTGTGTTCGGGTGATTCCGCTTTTTCTTTATTCAGTAATTCTATATTGAGCACTCTTTTAAATTTCACTTCGCTTCTGCCAAAAGAAACTAAGATTCCTAATTTAAAATTGGAAACAACGAGGTAGTTTTGCAATTGCTCAAAGTGTGATTTTGTAAATCTATCTGAAGTTTTAATCTCTACAACTATTTGATTGTTTATTAAGAAATCAAAATAGTTTTTTCCTACAATACTCTTCTTAAATTTTACAGGAAACAAAAGTTGCTCTTTTATCTCTAACGATGCATTCTTCAAAGAAATACCAAATGCTTTTTGAAATACTTTTTCCCTATGGCCTCCGCCAATTTCGTTAAAGGTTTCAAAAGCGCAGCCAACAATTTTATAACTTAGTTCAGGATATAACAAATCTACTTTCATCCATTATAATATTCATTGGCATTCGTTATTAATCACCAGCAAACATACGAAATCACCGAAAAGCGAAATCAGGCGGAAAGTTGGAAGGTTGGAATAATGGAAGGTTGGGAATGGTTAATGGTTAATGGTTAATGGTTAATGGTTAATGGCAGGTTGATGTTGTTAGATTATAGTTTCGGGTGAAGGGATTGGAGATTAGGAATGGTTAATGGCAGGTTGATGTTGTTAGATTATAGTTTGTGATGACGGTGTGGCAGTTTCATGTGAAGGAATTAAGGATTTAGGATTTTAGATTAAGGATTTGTCGTGTGAAATGATATTTGATAGTTGTTAGTTGATGGTTGATAGTTGAGGAAATCAGGATTTAAGATTAAGGATTAAGGATTAAGGATTTTAGATTGAGGATTTATGTTGTGGAATGATGGTTTTGCCACTGATTACGCTGATTTACACTGATTGGATGATGGTTTATAATGCTAATATACTAATTGATACTAATGAAACGAATGATACAAATAATAATACGAATACTATACATTTGGTTTATGGTTTTTCCATTTGGATATCGGCATCTGTCATGCTGCTGGTTCTGACGGAGACCTGCGTGGTGTTGGTTTTGTAACCGGCTTTTGTTATTTCGAGTTGGTAGTTGCCTTCGGGAATCCGTTTGAAGGAGTAATGACCGGAGCGATTGGTGCGTGTGGTGCGTGTATCGTCTGGCGGGGCAGTGGTGCGAGCGCGGAAGCCGCTTGCGAGGACGCCTTTGAGTGAGACGAGCGCGCCTCCGAGGGCTGCGGTGGTGAGTTTGTCGGTTACGGTGCCTTTGACGCCTGTTTTTCCTGCGGTGTCAATTATTTTGCGTGCGTTGTGGTAGGCGGTGTAGAAATCGTGGTGAGAGGTTTTGAAGGTTTCGATGTTGTTATCGAGTTTTCGTTTTAGTTGTGTGTGGAGTTGTTCGATGATGGTTTCGATGTCGGAGGTTGCGGTTTTTGTTTCGGTGCGCGCGGTGCGGGGTGCAGATATGATGGCGTTGAAATCGGAGATTGCCTGTGTGAGGGCTGCGATGGTGGCTGAAGTGATGCCGTAGTTGGCGAGGTTTGCGAGGTTGTTGTTTGCTGCATCTCTGACTATGGTTGTTTTGTCTATAAGGAGTGTGTCGCGTGCGTGGAGGAGGGCTGATTTTGTGTAGTTGACGAGTTCGTAGAGTTGGTTGTTGTTGTTATCGGCTGCATAGGATTTGATGGCGGAGATGTGCGTGATTGCTATGTCTACGAGTGTTTTGCGTTTTGTGTTTTTATCTTTTGTTGTGCCTGTTGATTTTTGTTCCTGCTGCTGGCGGGCGGTATTGAGGTTGCCGATGAGGACTCCGAAGGCGTTGAAATTATTTGTGAAGACGGTGTTTGATTGCCAGTCGGTTTGATGGTTGATGCATATTTGTTGTGTGGTGAGGCACATGGTGCGGAAGTTTTCTTGGTGGTCGTTCATGGTGAAAAGTTTTAAAGTTGGGGGTTGGGAGTTGGGAGTTTATTTTTGAAGGATTGGTTTGGGGGTTGCGATTCCGTTTTCGAGCACTTTTGGTCTTTTGTTTATTATTTTTTGGGCTTCTTCTTCACTGATGAAAAAAAAGTTTTCCAAGTTACCTCCCGCTGCGGGAATTACAGAAATAAAATTCGGGAAAAGAAGTTTGGAACGCTCATTCTTGAAATTACAGAGAGTAACTTCGGTGATGCCTGCGTCTTCAGCAATTTCTTTTTGGCTTTTAGAACTTGTACGGATTAAGTTGCGGAGTTTTTCTTCGTAATACTCTGCGCGTTCTTTTGCGGTGAGCAATTGGTGCGAATTCATCATTCGCGAATATTAAATTCTCTTTTCAATAAAGCATTAAAGGGGGCTTTAATAAATGATATACCATCGGTAGTGGGGAATCCGAAAATGGGACAAGGGACATGGGGCAAGTGGCAAGGGAAATTCACCCGTCCCCTGTCCTCTGTTCCTTATCCCTCCGTTCGCAAACCTGATTTGTTTCAGAATAAAAAGAAAAGAAGGCAGCGAGGATGCTATGCTCAACGGGGGTTTTGGCTTGCAAAAAATATCTGCGCTTTTACGAAACCTTTTTTTTCCAACTGCGTAACATTGCGCGATTGCTTTCTTCTAACTAAAAATATTCTCATGAAAAAACTTTTCCTCTCCTCCGTAATTGCAATTACCATTCTGAGCGCAGCGCAGAATATTATTGCGCAGGGCACCTGGGTTGCCAGCGGAAACAACATAGTATACACTATGAGAAATGTGGGAATCAACACCGCCTCGCCCGCAGCCCCGCTCGATGTAAACGGTTTAATAAATTCGCTGAGCATGAAAGCGCAGAATGCGAACTTTGCAACGGCAGTGGTAACAGGAAATTTTTCTGCTGGCAGTTTGAATGTGAGCGGCAATGCAGCGGTCAATGGTTCGTTGTCAGTAGCCAGCGGACAGTTTTCAGTTGGAAACATTTCGGTAAACGGCACTCCTGCAAACAGCAGCATCACTTCTTCATCTGGAATAATAAATTTTGCAAGCAATAATTTAACAACGGGCGGAACTATTTCTTCCACGAATATTTCTTCGCTGCAAAATGAAGCCGATACGAACACCTCTCACATTTCCAATCTTCAATCAGCAATCAGCAATATTCATTCTTCGCAGTGGAGCAGCAATCCCGATGGCAGCATATCATTCAACGGAAATGTGTTTGTAAAAAACTTAGGAGTTGCCAATGCCGTTTCCATAGGAAGTTTCCGCTTCTCAAACGGCAGCAACCAGATTCAACCTATTATTACCGACAGCATCCGCACGCCTTATGCCATGGCGCTTTCTTCGGGAGGGCAGAAAATTTCTCTCAATGCCGACAGTGTTTCAGTGGGAAACAGCGTGCGTGTAGATAACGGGCAACTGAATGTTGCGGGAAATATTTCCGCCAGCGGAAACATTTCTTCAGGCACTCTTACGGCAGGCAGCATTGTAACTTCGCAACTCACCATTGACACGCTTCACGCGCTCAGCCGCGTGGCAGTGAATCATTCGCTGCTGCTTACAAAAGCAACAGCAAATAATTATGCCGAAGTTTCCACTACAAGCAGCAATGTGGATTTGGTATTGCAGGGCGATTCGGCAAAGAGAGTAGGCATTGGCACTACTTCTCCCACTGAAAAACTTACGGTGCAGGGCAACGGAAAATTTTCGGGCAATGTTACCGCCAACTGCGTGAACGCAAACTGCCTTCACGTGGCAGGTCAAACGCAGTTTGACAGCGTGAAAGTGGGAAGTAAAATTCAGTTGGGAAATTCACTTAACATTTATGGCAGCGGCTCGTCTTCCGGTTTTTACAATATGCTTTTTACGGATTTAAGCCAGTTCAGCAATCCTGACCCCAATCTTTATATTCAAAGCATACCAGGCACGCCACCCATAACGAGTTTGGGACCTGCTCCCTTCAACACAATTCTTAATTTTAACAGCGTGGGAAATGTGGGAATCGGAAAGGATAATCCGCAAGAGAAATTAGATGTGACAGGCAATGGAAAATTTTCAGGAACGATTGATGCCGCAAACTATTTAAAGAACGGCCAGCCGTTTGCAGGCGAATGGATAACTGCATCAAACGGAACAGATGTTTACAATACCAATTCCGGTCATGTAGGAATCGGAACAAATAATCCGGTTCGTGAACTGCATGTTTATACCGAACATGTAATTCCCAATCCTCCACCCTGCCCGCCCAGTTGTTTTGCGGGCACGCATAACGGAATGCGGCTGGAAGATAAAACCACCATTGGAAGCGCTCCTCCGGTAATTACCGCGTATGACATTGCTCCCATTAACGGAACACTATATATAAGTAAAGCCGATTTATCTGACCCTCATAAGATAGACGAGAAACTCGTAATCCAGTCAAATGGCTTTGTGGGAATCGGGCATGGCACACCGCAGGCGGAACTGGACGTAAAAGGCAGCGGGCTTTTTTCAGGCAATGTGGGAATAGGAACTACTACACCTCTTGCGAAATTAGATGTAAGAGGCGGTAATGCTCTTTTTTCTGGTAGTGTAGGAATAGGCATTACAAACCCGCAGGGCTGCATGAATGTGGTGTGCCCCATTCCCGTGGCGCAGGATGCCAAGCACCAGATTTTTACTGCGGAGAATGCGCAGGTGGGCTCGCCTTATTTTTCAGTGCTTAATGATGGAAGCGTGGAAGCAAGCGGTACAATTAATGCCGCAAATTATTTAAAGAACGGAAAATCTTTTGCAGGCGAATGGGTGACTGCTGCGAATGGAAAAGACATTTACAATACGAATAGTGGGAATGTAGGAATTGGAACAAGCGCTCCGCAAGCCCCCTTACATATCTATGGCTCCGGTGACCAGTTTATTGATATAAGTTCAAGCAGCGGTAGTTCTTACACTAGATTATTGGCAGTAACAAGCAATAGCAAAACAGAATCCCAGTTGCAATACAAAGGCACTTTTGGTATCTATGAACTTGGAGGAACTGTAAAATTATTTATCGATGGAAGCGGCAATGTTATTTGTGACCATCTTTTTACCAAGGTGCTTGACGTTGCGCCCGATTATGTTTTTGAAAAAGAATACCCGCTCATGCCGCTCGAAGAAGTGGAAAAATATAAGGATAAGTTCAAGCACCTGCCCGATGTGCCCAGCGCAAAGGAATTTGAAAAGAATGGCATGAGTGTGGGAGATTTTTCCCTCGTGCTTTTAAAGAAAATAGAAGAACTTAGTTTATACACAATAGAATTGCAAAAGCAGAATAAAGCAATGGAAGAAAGAATTGTAAAACTGGAGAAAGGAAAATAAGTGATGAGAAGAATTTTATTTATACTTCTTTTTTTATTTACCGCAAAAACTTTTTTTGCGCAGGATAGTTTATATTATAAAAATAATATAGTATATGCTGAAGGTTTGGGAAATGCAGGTTACGGAGTATATTCTCTTAATTATGAAAGAAAAATTAAAGAAACAAATAATGGATTTATTACGCTGAGAGTTGGATTTGCCTATAATTATAATAAGAATTTATTTTTTCCTATACTCATCAACAAAGTAAATAACAAACATAAAAAGAATCATTTTGAGTTTGGCGGAGGAATAACAACTACCTTATTTAAAAGTGCTTCTCTAGATTTAGCTTATACTGGCCCAACAGCAAATCTAATGTATAGATATCAGAAACCTAATGGAAAATTTATTTTCCGAGCAGGATGGACACCGGTATTATATCTTATAGATTCAGATACGCTAATTACTATTTATTTTCTTTTATTTCCCGGAATAAGTTTCGGCTATGCATTTTAATTAAAAAGAACAACAATGAAAATAAAAAAAATAACAACAGCAATTTTTCTGAGTTGTATTTTTCTTTCAGATGTTTTTCTTTATGCGCAAGGCAATCAAATGAATCTTCAGAAATACTGGCATTACCGTTATCGCTTGAAAAATTATTTTATGGTGATGGGTGATGGTTCGGGAGAAAGTTTGCCGGCAACAATAAGAAATATTTATGGCATATCTTCTATGCAATGGTCAGAAACCCCGCGCTACATGGGCTGGTATCTGGGAGTGCTTGCCACCGAATATAAACTGCTTGCCGATAACGGGCAAACTTCTCCCTCTGATTTAACCAATGAATTGACAAAACAGGAATTATATTATGCACTCAAAGCAATAGAACGGATTGATATTCTTGCAGAGGTTGCTTATAAAAAACCCTATGACCCGGTTGCTAACCTTAATGGATTTTTAATTGAAGACGATGTAAGCCCTCTTTTTGTTCAGCAGCATATTAATGAATTGAATAAACCCATAGGCGTTAATCCCATAAGCACAACATGGCTAAACGGCAGTGGCGAGCCAGCTTATGTAGATAAAAATACTTCGCTTTCTGTTTTAGCACAAAATCCTGCGAGTCAGGATATGATAGAAGAACTATTCATTGGCTTTTCGCTTATCAGCAAATGTGTTCCAAATGTTTCCATGACTTTTCATGATAACAATGGTAATCTTATAAGCGATAATTTACATCAGAGAGCGCTTGATGAAATGGATAGAATATTAACTTATGTAGCCGCTTTTAATGATCCCCAGAAAAATACATGGACGATCTATGACCCCGATAATAATTATACTGGCAATGCTCAAGGGGGAGATTTGCGAGCATACTCACATGGTTTTGCCCATGCAGGTAATTTTATTTACTTGGGAAAAAATTATGAAGGAGGTGGGAGCGAAGGAGTGTTTGAGCCATTGTGGCAATCGGCACAAACTTTGGGTTGTACTGTACGGAACAATCAGAATGACCATATTGCGCTTGGCTTGGCGTCTATTTGCGATTGCTGGAATGATTTCAACGCAAGTACTCCAAATCAAACCAAAGCAGGTATAAAGCGACAAGGAGATTATGATGCTCATTATTTTCTTGCAGAAGGGGGAGAACCATGCGATTGGGCTTCCAATCATTACGGTTTCGATTTATTTTACGGAGCATTACACCGGTTTTTGCATAACTACGATATAAGTGAAGACCCTGCTATTTCTTTATGCGATATACAAACCATTTTAGATAATGCGCCATGGGATGGTCCGTATTCTCATTTTGAAACTGTAGAAGTGCCACCAAACTCAGGAAATTTTTTCTGCGTGCAGAGTACAAAAGATATTGCTCCTAATGGATGGGGAAGTAGTTTGCGTTTTTCAGTTGCCCCTACTCCTGGAAATGAGGCACAGATAAATGGAGATTGTGGTTTCAGGGGCAACTACAATGGTCTTGACTATATGCTATTTCATAATTTATATTATTTGCTGAATGGAATGCCCGGGCAATTGGTGCATGGAATTTATCCCCTCCCGGGAGATGATTGTGACCCGGGCTCCGGCTCGCAGCCCCTCCCCTATGTTGTAAACACAGATAAATTTGTTTTTGTTAACGGCTTGCTTGAAAAACAACTTACTGAAACTTGCAGCGGAGGTGGCTATGCAACTTATCATGGCGATGTGCGGATTTTTGGCGGGCAAAGAGGAGTCACGGTAATGAACACATATGTTGAGTATGGTTCTCATTTCCACATAAGCATTGACCCCAATAATTGCGGAGTTAATCCTGATATTTACGTTTTTGACCCATCCGCTTATCAACGCGTTAATCAAAACCAAAATAACAATAACAACAGCACGCTTCCTCCCTATACAATGTCAGAGGAATTCAAAAAAACATCAATCATTCCGGCAGTATTAATTTCACCAAATCCCAACCATGGCTTCTTTACTGTGCAATTGCTGCAAGATGCTGCGCAAGCGCAAGGCGCAAAAGATCGTTCGGCTTCACTCACTGCAAGCATTACCATTTACAATGACATGGTGCAGGAAATTTATAAATCGGCAATCAGCAGTAATCAATCATCAATTGATTTATCTTCCCAGCCCAAAGGAATTTATTTTGTGAAGGTGCAGAGCGCGAGCAAGATTTATACTGAAAAAGTGGTGATACAGTAACTCACCCTGTCCTTCTGACATCCCTCTCTTTGTAAAGAGAGGGAAAGAGGGAGAGTTTGTTTGAAGGTTTTTACGGAGAAGGTGGTAATTCAGTAACTCACCCTGTCCTTCGGACATCCCTCTCTTTTTGAAAGAGAGGGAAAGAGGGAGAGTTTGTTTGAAGGTTTTTACGGAGAAGGTGGTAATACAATAGCAAACCCGCACTCAGTAATCAGCGCCTGCTGCTTTCCCCAACTTTCTTACCTTAGCAAAAAGTTATTGCATGAAAAAATTCTTCCCGCTCTTCTTCTTCATCGCCTTCACGCAATTGTTCGCACAAAAAACAATCAGGCATGCCGATGGCTCGTACTTCAAACAATGCAGCCATTTTGAAATTACAAAACCGCTTTGGCAGTTGGCGAAAGAAAATCCGGCAGCAGAAAAAACAGGAGCGCATGGCGAAGCGGCAGACCGCAAAAGAAAATTTGCGCGCGTGTTTTCTCCGCCTTCTGTAACAACTTCCGCAGACCCGGTGGTGCAAAAAACAGAAGGCAATGTTTCCACCCATGGCGCCATTGAAAACTTTGACGGCACTTACAGCGCTGACGGATGGTATCCGCTTGACCCAACGGGAATGGCGGGACCCAATCATTTTGTGCAATGCGTGAATTCAAATTACCAGGTGTTCGGCAAAACAGGCGTGCCCGTTACCGCCATCATTGATTTAGCCACGCTCTTTCCGAATTCAACTGACGATGGCGACCCGATTGTGATGTATGATAAGTTTGCCGACCGCTGGTTTATTTCCGAGTTCCAGTCGGTGCCTCCTGTTTCCGGCAACGAAGTCCAGATGCTGATAGCAGTTTCCGCCACCAACGACCCTGCGGGAAGTTATTATCTCTACACGTTTGAACCCGATTCAGCCGATTATATTGATTACCCCAAGTTTTCCATCTGGGCGGACGGATATTACGAAACCTGCAACTGCGATTTTCAGAAAGTAACCGTGTATGACCGAACCAAAATGCTTGCGGGCGATACCACTGCCGGCTTCATCGTGATTCCTTCGGTGAATCCCAACCCGAATGGTTTTTGGTGCCCGCAAACATTATTTGCCGATGGGCAACTTCCCCCTTACGGCTCGCCCGAATATTTATTTTATTACACCGATGATAACTGGGGCGCTCCCTACCAAGACATGATTTATATTTATAAAGTAACCGCCAACTGGAGCACCAAAACCGGAACGCTCGCTGCGGATGATTCGCTCGCCACGCAGCCGTTCAATTCTTATTTCACCGGGGGAACCCTGCAGGATATTGCGCAGCCGGGCACCACTATTAAATTAGATGCGCTCGATGGATTTTTCGCGTACCGCATTCCGTACGTGCGGTGGAGCACTTACAATTCCGCAGTGATGAGTTACCCGGTGAATACGGGAAACAAAGTGGCGGGCATACGCTGGTATGAATTGCGGCAGGACAGCGCCACCAATAAATGGAGCATTGCACAGCAGAGTACCTACGCGCCTGCCGATACGGTGAGCCGCTGGAATGCGGGAATAGGAATGGACATGAACGGAAACATAGGGCTGGCGTTTAATGTTGCTTCAGCGAAATCGGTTTTTCCGGGCATCCGCTACACGGGAAGAAATGCCTGCGATAGTTTGGGCACCATGACGCTTGCCGAAAGCACGCCCGTTACCGGCTCTTCTAACTGGACGGATAACCGCTGGGGCGACTACTCGCATATTTCACTCGACCCCACCGATGGAATTACTTTCTGGCATACGAACCAATACATAGGAACAGCGCATTCGCTGAACACGCGGATTTTTTCTTTCCAGATTCCTCTTTGCAGTTCAGGAGTGCCGTCTCTTTCCTCTGCTCCTGCAGAACTGCACGCGTTTCAATCTGGAAATATGCTGTACATAAAAGCAACAGGATTAACTTCGGAAAAAAACTTTGAAGTCGGGTTGTACACGCTGGAAGGAAAACTCATCAGCCGCCAATTAGTTTCTCCCGTTGCGGGAACGCTTGAAACCGCTATGAACATTTTCGGATTCGCGCGGGGAATTTATTTAGTGAGAATCATCAGCGACAATTTTCAACGAACCGTAAAAGTGAGTGTGGAGTAGAGAAATAAGGTATAAGGTATATGGGAAATAAAGGTTTTACGTTTCACATTTTTTTTAGTTCACTTATTGCGTGTATTGCCCTTAACAGTTGCAAATGCAAAAAACAAACTCCTGCGCCTGTGGCGAGCGCACCGCAGGTTCAGCAGCAATCTCCTGTAGAAAATCCAAATTACATTCAGGCGGCAGGGAAAATTTCGCTTCAGCATAAAGCAAATTGCGGAGCAGAGATTATTGTGGTCACTAAAATGGATACGCTCACGCTCATTCCCCTGCCCGCACTCACCGGCTTTGATACGGAAGGAATGGAAGTTGCGTTCAGTTACCGGAAATTAAAAGTACATAACCCCAGGGGCTGCGCAGGAATGCCCGTGCAGATTGCGGAGATAAAGAAGAAATAATGCCAAAACACGAATGCATGCGAATGATGCAAATCAGAATATTCAGGAAGAATGGAATGGTGGAAGATTGGAAGATTGGCTTTTTCCCATCCTTCCATTATTCCAACCTTCTATATAACTTTTGGAAACCTAATTACCTTCGGTATACATTCCTAATTTAAGATTAGTTGTTTATGCAAAACAAAGCAACCAATTGGCAGAGGATACGTCATTATATTATCTTTGTCGGATTAAAAATAAAAGAGGAGATGAAAAGGAATAATAATAGTGGAATAACTCTTTTCATCATTGCCGCGCTGCTGCATTCATTTTCTCCGGAAGTTTTTTCTCAAACCGCGCTCGGCTCTTATAACTGCACGGGCGGTACGCAAACCTATACGGTTCCCGCAGGAGTTTGCCAGATACAAATAAAGGCATGGGGAGGTGGAGGCGGTGGCGGTGGCGTTGATTCCTATGTAGGCGGAACAGGTGGCGGAGGAAGTTATGCTACGGTTACCATTAACGTTGCGCCCGGAGATGTTCTTACCATCTATGCCGGCTGCCTCGGCATTGGCGGAATTGGATGCACCACCAACCCCGGAGGCGGAGGCGGCTGGGGATACGGAAACGGAGGCAATGGCGGAGCTGCAGGTCCCGTCCCCTGCTCCGGTCCCGGAGGCGGAGGTGGCGGCTCTTCAGGTGTGCGGCTCAATGGCGTTCCCGTAATTGTTGCTGCCGGTGGCGCGGGCGGTGGCGGTGGCGGATGCAACAGCGCAGGCGGAGCCGGTGGCGCGGGCGGCATTAACGGAAGTTCTACTGCCTGTGGCGCTGGTGGCGGAACTGCATCGTCAAGCGGTTCTCCGAATGGAAATACAGGCACCAGCCATACTGCCGATGGCGGTGGAGGCGGTGGCGGTGGTGGCGGATATGTAAATGGCGGCAATGGCGGAGGCGTTCCGCCCGTAGGTCCCAGTTGCGGCATTGGTGATTGCGGGGCTGCCGGTGGCGGTGGTGGCGATAGTTTCGGAACCATCACACTGGGCAGCGGAGCAACTCCCGGCAACAGCGCTGACCCCGATTTATGCGCGGGCTGTGCGCAGGGCGGAGGTTCGCAAGCCAACGGAACCAGCGGCTTCGTAAAACTTTTTTCAATTCCCGCAGTGAGCGTTACGGTTGCGGGGCAAAATATTTTATGCAACGGACAATGCACCGGAACAGCCGCTGCCACTCCTTTATGCGGAACAGTTCCTTACTCCTATTTATGGAACAACGGTCAAACAGCGCAAACTGCCACCGGGCTTTGTGCCGGAACTTATTCGGTTACTGTTACCGATGCGGTGGGCAGCACTGCCGTGAACACAGTTACCATTACACAGCCACCGCTTCTTACTGCCGCTGTTACTGCCGCTGCTGTTCTTTGCAACGGGGGAACTACTTCTGCCACTGCCGCGCCTTCAGGCGGAACGCCTCCTTATACATACGCATGGAGCAACAGCCAGTTCACTCCAACTGCCACCGGGCTTATCGCAGGAACTTATTCAGTGCTGGTTATTGATGCCAACGGATGCACATTTACAACATCGGTTACCATAACGCAGCCCTCCGCGCTTTCAATCGCTGCAAGCACCACCACTGAGTTTTGCAACCGCTCCGATGGAACTGCTTCGGTAACTGCGGCAGGTGGAACAGGCACCTACACTTACTTGTGGAATCCAACATCCCAGATTTCTTCCACGGCAACGGGGTTAGCCGCAGGAAATTATTCCATCACCGTTACCGATGCCAACGGATGCACACACGATACAAGTATTGTTGTAAACTTTACTCCGGGTCCCACTGCCGTTGCAGGGGCAGGAGGCAGTATTTGTTTTGGAAATTCCATTGCGCTGAATGCAAGCGGAGGAGGAACGTATTCATGGACTCCTGCAGCCGCTTTAAGCAATCCGCTTGTTTCAAATCCGGTGGCAAGCCCAACCGCAACCACCAATTACACGGTGATTGTTACCGATGCGAATAATTGCTCTGCCTCCGATAATCTTACTGTTACGGTGAATCCCAAACCGGTTCCTGCATTTCTTGCGCCCAATGTTTGCTTCAACAATTCCGCTTCCTTCACCGACCAGTCCTCCACTCCCAGCGGAACTATTACGGGCTGGAACTGGAGTTTCGGTGACGGAAATTTTTCCACGCTGCAAAATCCTTCGCATACCTATGCCGCTTACGGAACTTTCACGGTGCAATTAGTGGCGGTGAATTCTTTCGGATGCATAGATTCAATTTCTCATATCATTACTGTCAATCCCCTGCCGAATGCAACTTTTTCTTCCACTACCGTTTGCTTCGGAAATCAAACCTGCTTCAGCGATCTTTCCACCATTCCTTCGGGAACGGTTACGGGCTGGAGCTGGAACTTTGCCGACCTGAATTCAGGACCGAACAATATTTCTTACGCGCAGAATCCCTGCCATGTATTTACATCTGCCGGAACTTTTAACGTGCTGCTCACCGTTACTTCCGACAGCGGATGCCAGAGCAATACTTTTTTGCCCGCAGTGGTAATGGCGCTTCCGGTGGCGGGATGGTCTGCGCAGGCGGTATGTTATACTTCCCCCAGCGTATTTACAAACACTTCTTCGAGCGGCTCGCAATGGAACTGGAACTTTGGTGACGGAAATTTTTCCACGCAGCAAAGCCCCTCGCATACCTATGCCACTTACGGCACTTACACCGTTACGCAAATTGTAACTTCATCGGGAGGATGCAAGGATACCCTTGCGCAGACCATTACCGTGTACGCATTGCCGATAGTGAACTTTGCAACCGATACCGTTTGCCTGGGCGATACCACATTGTTTACCGATTTATCTTCCATTCCCTCAGGAAGCATCACTTCGTGGAACTGGAATTTTGGAGATGGAAATTCTTCTTCGCTTCAGAATCCGGTGCATGCATATTCTTCTTCGGGAACTTTCAATGCAGCGCTTACGGTTACTTCCAACAACGGCTGCGCCAATACGCTTGCGCTTGCGGTGGTGGTGCATCCGCTTCCCAAGGCAGATTTTTCGTACGCTCCTGCGAATATCACGCTGGTGGATGAAGTTGCCTTCACGGATTTGACAACGGGCGGTGCGGTGCAGTGGTTCTGGAACTTCGGTGATTCAACAACAGATACTCTTCAGTTTCCCTCGCATGTTTACAATAATGTGGGCACTTACACCGTTACGCTTATTGCCACTTCGTACTACGGCTGCAAAGACACGGTGATGCAGGAAATAGAAGTGAACCAATACGCATTTTATATTCCCAACACCTTTACTCCGAACGGAGACGGAATAAATGATTTCTTTTTCGGAGCAGGCATTGGAATAGCCGATTATGAATTTTCTATTTTCGACCGCTGGGGAAATTTAATTTTCCATTGCCACGTGAACGATTTGCCGCAAACTCCCGCCTGCCGGTGGGATGGAATTATAAGAACCGGAACTTCGGGTGAGCCCGTTCAGCAGGATGTATATGTCTGGAAAGTAAAACTCACAAGTGTTTTCAAAAGGGAATATAATTTTACAGGCACGGTTACGGTGGTGAAATAGATTTACAGTGCCCGTGCAGATTTCAGAGATAAAGAAAAAATGATTCCGGATTTTCCGGATTAATCATTCACCTTCTCAAAAACAATGCGGTAGTGTTCGAATATTTCCCTGTAGAAAACATGGAGGTTCGCCTGTATTTTAAATCTGCGCATCCATCTGCGGAAAGAAGCGCTGGTGAGATACTGCGGAGCCATGGAAGCAAAGAGCAAATATTTCTGGAAGTTGAAAGCGGTGAATGCTGCCGTCCAGCGCTTAATGGTTTCGATATAATCTAATCGCCCGCTGTCAATGGTAATCACTTTAAAATATTTTGAAGCGGGTTCCGTCAATCCTTCTTTTCCATAGGGCAGCCACGAGCCGGGAAACACTTCGCAGATAATATCCATGTACTCTTCATTGGTAAAATCTTTTTTCCATAAATCGGTTTGCCCGAATTTAATGTCTTCAAACTTCACCATGTTCGGACCAAACACCATTGCCTGGCAATAAAACCTTCCGCCTACGGGAAGTAAATCCGCCACCTGCTTAAAATAAGTATCGTAAATTTTTTTCTGCTTTCCTTCCCTGTATTCTTCCACCGAACATAAATGCTCGGGGCTTCCCATAGCGGTGATGGCTTCAAACCTTCCAAAGGTTGCGGGAGTAATTTCTTTGGAGTTCATTTCTTTTACCTTCAATCCGTTTTTTATGCACGCATCCGCCTGGCCTTTTGCGAGCACTACTCCGTATGCATCCACTCCTCTCTTTGTAAGATAATCTACAAAATGCCCCCAGCCGCAACCCATGTCGAGCATTTTGGTTCCGGACTTAATGTTGCAATGCTTCTCTATGAATTCATATTTTCTCAGTTGCGCCTGTTCAGTGGTAAGGGAAAAATCTCCGTCAAACCGCGCGCAGCTATACGCGCCTTTTTCGCCCAAACTCAGGCGGAAAATTTTATCCATGATGGTGTAGTGCGCGTCTAATTCTTTCTGGTCTGCCATGATTATTTTTTTTAATGATTAGGAAGGAAGCGAAAGTAAGGATAAGTTTTACAGAGGGGAAAATAATTTTCTTACCGTGAGTTCAGCACGATTTTTACGAGAAGAGCGACAGATAATACTTATATTTGTAAAAAGATTTTATGGATTACGTTTGGGATTATCAAATAAAAAAAAACTGGAGACCCCGCAGCGATGCCGAATGGATATGGTTTTTGGAAAGAAAAATTAATTACCACAATTGGAAGGGAATTCGCGCAGAGGACATTGCAAAATATTTTACCCGCCTCAAACTTGAGCCGGGCGTAAAACTTATGCTGCAAGCGTATTTTAAACTTTATGGCAAAAAGAAAAAGATTCGAACTGGATAAATTGCAGCAAGAAACCCTTTCGCTTTTTTCCTCCTCTCCCCTTCGCGGCTCTTTTTATTGGACAGGAGGAACCGCTCTTTCTTTTTTCCATCTCCAGCACAGGAAATCAGAAGATATAGATTTATTTTCTTCGCATCCTTTTTCTCATGAAATTATTCTTGAGTTCATTAATTCACTTCGCAAAAAAACGAATCTATCCGGAGTGGAAGAAAAAAGAATTTACAGCCGGTACGAATTTTTTCTGCATAATGATTCTACACTCCGTCTGGAATTTGTCCACTACGATTTTCCGGCACTTGGAAAAAAAAAGAAATGGAAAGGAATCTTCGTGGACTCACTTACCGATATGGCTGCCAATAAAACAATGGCAATGCTCGACAGGCATGACCCGAAGGATGCCTTTGATGTGTATTTTTTAATTCATGAAAAAAAGTTTTCTGCCGTAAAATTAGTATCGCTTGTCAAAAAGAAATTCGGCATTACTTTCCCCATTTCAGTTTTCCTGGACAGGGCGTTGCTTTCGGCTCAAGCGCTTAAAAATATTAAACCTCTTTTGCTGCAACCGGATAAAATTATTGATGCTGTAATAGAATATTTTGAAAAAGAATCTGCCAAAGAATTAAGAAAACGACTATCCGATTGAACTACGCAAATACTTTTCTTATCGCTTCATAAATTTTTTCATTAGCACTTTTTCCTTGCCGGAAAGTTTCAGCACGTATATTCCGTTATCAAGTTTGAATGTGTTGTAAATAATCTGGTTCAACCCTCTGGCGGCATTTCCGTCAAAAAGATTTTCCACCAGCCGCCCGCGCGCATCGTAAATTTCCGCTTTCACAGAAGAAGCATCGGGCGATACGAAGAGAAAATAAATTTCATCGGAAGTTGGATTGGGAAACGGGTCGAGCAATGTAAATTCATTGGTGATGGCAGCGCATTTTTTATTGTTCGAAGAAACATCATCCTGTTTCCCGTTCACATTTTTCACTTCCACGCAAACAATGCTGTGTTTCTGATTATCTCCCAATTCAAACGAAGAATTAAATTCATAGACGATGGAATTCTTCTGCTTCAACAAGCCGCTCCATGTTTCGTGAACAGGAATTCCGCCATCGAGCCAGGCAGAAATTTCAATGGTGGTGTCAAACAGCGTTCCTGCATTGAGAAGCGTTGCATAAATTTTCAGCGTGTTCGATTGATTCAATCCGCTCACAGCCGTTACCGCCACATCGAGCAAAGGCGAAACCACATAGAGCGTATCGCGCATAGAATCTTCGCAGCCAAATTGATTCGATGCGAGGAGTTGAATAATATAAGTTCCGGTGTCCTGGTAAGTATGCGCAGGATTTACAATTCCGCTCTGGTAATTATCTCCGAAATTCCATAGATAGGAATTTCCTCCTGTGGAAGTGTTCGTGAAATTCACGACAAGCGGAGGCGAACCGTACTGCGGAGAAAAAGTGAAAGCCGGCTGGGGCAGCGGATGAACCACCACCGTGTTTGCAACCGTAAGCGAACATCCCTGCGCGGAAGTAACCGTGAGCGAAACAACATTTGTTCCCGTTGCAGAATAGGTAACCACCGGATTTTGCTGTGAAGAAGAAGAAGGGTTTCCATTATTGAAAAGCCAGTTCCACGAAGCAATGGTGCTGTTTGTTACCGTGCTTGCATCAGAAAAATGCACTGGAGAATTCCGGCAAACAGAATCAAGAATGGTGAAGCCCGGAATGGGATTGTTGTAAACCATTGCAAGTCCTGTATCAGTGGTGGTGCATCCGTTTTGTCCGATAACGGTGAGCACAACACTATACGTTCCTGCAGATGCATAGGGATGTTGAATATTTTTTCCCGAACCGCTTGGCGTGGCATCTCCGAAATTCCAAACGTAAGTTGCATTCAGGTCAGAAGAACTTCCTGCAAAAGAAGTATTGCTTCCCGCACAAACCGAGGTGGAGGTGAAAGAAGCCGAAGGCGAGGATTTAACTGTTACTGTTTTCACAACAGTATCCGTGCAGCCCTTGTCGGAAGTAACAATTAATTGCACGGAATAAGTTCCGGCACTTTGGTAAATATGAGTTATGTTTTTCCCCGAACCGGTTTTAGTATCGCCAAAATTCCAATTCCACACAGTAATACTTCCGAGAGAATCTGATGACCCATCAATAAAATAGGTTGGGTTTCCGGAACAGGCAGGCGTGGTGAAATTAAAATTAGCAATTGGATTTGCATACACATGAATAGTATCCGGAAAAGTTGCAACGCAGCCCGAATCGGTGAAAACAGTAAGCGTTACAGAAAAAGTTCCCGAAGATGTATACGTATGCGGGGGATTTTGCAGAGAGGAATTATTTCCATCGCCAAAGTTCCAGTTCCATGCTGAAACGCTGTCGGGAGAAGTGGCAGCAGATAAATCCTTAAAAAAAGTTGTATCGCCCGAGCAAACATCAGGCGCGGAGAAAGCAGCAACGGGTTTCACTCCTTTTATAGTTACATTGATGGTATCTTTTGCAGTGCATCCTAAATTATTTTGCACGGTCACAGAATAGGTTCCCGAAGTTGTAACAACAATGGAAGATGAAGTTGCTCCCGTGCTCCATAAATAATTTACCGCCTGGCTTGCGCCAACTGTCAAGCCAATGCTTGCGCCTGAACAAATGGAAGTGTCTTTTCCCAGAGTTGTTGTGTAGGAGAATGAATCAACAGAAATAATTATTGGAGAAGAATAAAATGTGCAGCCATTCGTATCTGAAACCTGAACAGAATAGGTTCCCGCTTTTGTAATTGCAATGAGAGAATCAGTAGAACCGTCTTGCCAGAGAAAAGTATATCCGGTTTTATTTAATTGCGTGTTCCAATTGATAGAGGTGCCGTAGCAAATCGTTGTGTCAGGAAAAGGAGAAAAGTTACCGGGGTAAATTACTTTAATAGTATCAGAAGAAGTAAAGCCAAATATATTTGTAACACTTACAGCATAACTTCCGCTTGAATTAATCATTATTGAATCCGTTGTTTGTCCTGTATTCCATTGATAAGAAGTGAACCAATCTTTATGCGCGTTTAGTATAAAAGGGCAAAAGCCGTAAGCAATTGTAGTATCATTTCCAAGATTTACCGGAGGAGCATATTTGTTGGAGAGATATTGTTCGACTTGCTGGCGCTGGGTAGAAGTTAAAGCAGTATCATAAATTATTATTTCTGCAATATCGCCAATTAATCTGTAAGCAGGATTATTATAGTCAGTCCATTGTCCGACTGTCAAAGGCGTATTTGTAAAATTTGGATTACTTGCAGAAGAACCTACTTGCATCGGGAGTTGGATTCCATTTTTGAACATTTGATTAGTTGCATTAATGGCACCAGGAGTTTTTAAAACAGATAGGATGTTATAATTGGTATCCATTTGAGTAAATATTGCATTATTACCTCCACTGTATACAACATGATATTTTGCGGTATCGGTATTCAAATAATCCAATACACCACATGCCCCCAGTGGAACAGCACTTTGTCCCCATCCCAAAACCCCTGTATTGGTGGAAAAAATAGAATCATATTTATTAACTATGAAAACACTATAAGCAGCATCACCAGAAATGTTAATATTATTTATAGAAACGAGTTTTTTAAGATTAAATTTAAGAATACTGTCTGTATTCAAATTAGAATTATTTACTATTATTTCTGGTTGTAAAGAAGTATCGCTCTGAACAAGATTATTCATATTGCCGCTAATATCGTTCCACATTTTTACCTTTCCACTTATCAAGTCAATTACAATTCCACTATCTGCCTCAAACCAAAGACGCAATCCCGGAATAGTGTTGGGTTGTGCAAACAAATTGCAGGTAGCAGAAAAAAATACAAACAGATAAAATGTTCTCCAACGCATTGTCTTTCGATTATCTAATCAATATACAAAGATACACTATCTTTGTAAAATTAAGAATGAAAAAAACTAGCCATCTTTAATGCAATACGAAATTAAACCAGTCAGCAAAATCTCTCTCGGATTAAAAGAACTCCGGGAATTCCGCGAGTTGTTTTATTTTTTCACATGGCGCGATATTAAAGTAAAATATAAGCAAACTGTTCTCGGTGTGCTTTGGGCGATTCTCCAGCCGTTCATGCTGATGGTAGTGTTTACTTTATTTTTCAGCAAAGGACTGAATGTTCCATCCGATAATATCCCTTATCCTGTTTTTGTTTATTCGGGATTACTGCTTTGGAATATTTTTTCTTCCGGACTTTCCAGCGCATCCAACAGCATGGTGTCAAACGCAGGCATCATCAAAAAAATTTATTTTCCGAGATTAATCATTCCTATGTCTTCCATATTGGTTGCGCTGTTTGATTTTTTCATGGCGCTTGTTGTTTACATCGGCATTTTAATTTACTATCGTCATCCGGTTGATGCAACCATTGTGATTTATCTTCCGTTAAGTATTCTCATCACCATCATGTCCACCTTTGGATTGGGAACATTGCTCGCAGCATTAAATATAAAGTACCGCGATTTCCGCTACATAATTCCATTTTTCATACAGATATTATTATTTCTTACTCCTGTGATTTATCCTGTGTCCATCATAAAATATGAATGGGCGCAAAAAATTCTTTCGCTCAACCCAATGGCTGGAGCCATTGAGTTGATTCGCTCGCCTGTTACACATGCAGCGCTGAACATTCAATTAGTTATTACCAGCATATTTGTTTCTGTTCTATTATTTTTTGCGGGATTATTTTATTTCAGAAAAACGGAATATTATTTTGCTGACCTCGCGTAGTGAAACCAATACTTGAAATAAAAAACATCTCTAAAAAATTTCGTATCCGTCACGAACAGCAGCCCTATTTAAGTTTGCGCGACTCAATAACATCTTTTTTTAAAAATCCAGTATCCAATATCCAGTATCCAGCATCCGAAGAGTTTTGGGCTTTGAAAGATATTTCCTTTGATGTTGTTCCCGGAGAATCCATCGGCATCATCGGAAAAAACGGAGCAGGAAAATCCACTCTGCTGAAAATCTTATCCAAGATAACTCCCCCCACAGAAGGAAAAATAATTTCAAGAGGAAGGATTGCGAGTTTATTGGAAGTTGGCACAGGATTTCACCCGGAACTCACAGGAAGAGAAAATGTTTTTCTGAACGGCTCTATTCTCGGAATGAAACGAAAGGAAATACAAAACAAGTTTGATGAGATTGTTGATTTCAGTGGTGTAGAAAAATTTCTGGATACTCCCTTAAAACATTATTCCAGCGGAATGCAGTTGCGGCTTGCTTTTGCTGTCGCTGCGTTTCTTGAACCGGAAATATTGATGATTGATGAAGTGCTTGCTGTTGGAGATGTAGATTTTCAAAAAAAGTGCATTAAAAAAATGGATGATGTAAGTAAAAAGGATGGAAGAACTATTTTATTTGTAAGTCACGATTTGGGTTTAATATTATCCATATGCAACAATTGTATTTTGATTGATAATGGAAAAATAATAATGAACGCCAATACTCAAAGTGTAATTGAAAAATATAAGATGTCTATTATTACTCAAAGTAACAATCCTAATCTGCCAATTAAAGTTAAAGGATATTTTCAAAACGATAAATCATGGAATGATGAAAGCAATTTAATTATTGAAATCGTATGGCCAAAATATTTTTTGAAGCCGGGATGGGAATGCGATATTACATGCTACACAACTAATAGAGTTAAAATTTTTTCTATTGCAAGTCATCTGTTTGATAATTTTAAGTCAAGTAATCCGGAAATCAATACTATTCTTTTTGATATTAAGAGCTGCAATTTTGCGGAAAGAAATTATCTTATAGATGTAGGTATACGAGAAGGCAGAAATGTGCCTTATTCTTATGTTATTGAAAACAGCATAACAATTAATCCATCAAACCCTGAACTCCCAAAATATAAAAGGCAAGATGTTATTTGTGTCCCCCAAGCAAGAATTGAACTATCTACAAAATGAATCATAATTTAGCTGAGAAAACTTTCTGGGAATCTTTAAATAATAATATTGCTTTTCATAAGGTAGATTTCAATAATCCTATTAAAATATGGATTGAAAAATTTATAGAAAAAGAAAAGGGAAGTTGTATTGAAATCGGGTGCTTCCCGGGAAGGTACTTAACAATTTTCGGAGATTTGGGATATGAACTCAATGGGATTGACTTATTGCCCGGTACAGATACTGACTTGCCTCAATGGCTGGTGAAAGAAAAATACAAAGTCGGTAAATTTATTAGGGCGAATTTTTTAGAATATGATTTTACCAATCAGCAATTTGATATTGTATATTCACTTGGCTTTATTGAACATTTTACTGATTGGGAAAGTGTAGTAATAAAACATTCCACCTTAGTTAAGGAGAACGGATTTATTATTATTGAAACTCCAAACTTCAGAGGTATTATTCAAAGAATATTACATTATACATTAGATAAAATAAATTTAAAAAGACATAACATTCATTCTATGAATCCTGACAAATGGGAACAACTATTAATACAAGAAGGATTCACGATTATAGATAAGGGCTATTTTCAGGGATTTGATTTTTGGGTAGAGGAACAAAAAAGAAACCAGCTCAAAAAATTTCTGATTAAAGTAATATATAAAGTTTTGCCGCTGTTAAAAAAAATACTCATTTTTAATAGTAAACACTTTTCACCATTTTGCGGGATTGTCGCAAAAAAGAAATAGTTATCAAGTTTGTAGGTGAAATATTGAAAAGACAACTCGCAAAATAATATCAACTTCTATTTGCAAAAAATTAGATTAAATGAAGGAAGGTGGCTTTTACATAAAAGGACTTGATACCCTTAGGGCGATCGCGGCACTTGCAGTAGTCATTTACCATATTGAACTTTTTAAAAAAAAGTATAACACATCAAATTATTTTGATTATCCATTTTTCGCTAACACAGGGGGGTGCATTGCGGTTATTTTGTTTTTTGTTTTAAGCGGATATTTAATTACACTTCTTTTATTAAAAGAAAAAACAATCTATAAGAAAATAAGTTTAAAAAAATTTTACATACGAAGGATGCTTAGAATTTGGCCTTTATATTATATTATATTAATTGTGTCCATAATTTTACTTGACTATACCCCCACCACATTTGCACTGGTATTATGCTTTACAATTTTTCCTAATATATCACACGCGTTAGGTTACGGATGGGAAGCAAGCCCACAAATTTGGTCTATTGGCGTAGAAGAACAATTTTATCTTGTATGGCCGTTTATCATTAAATATCTAAAGAAAAAATACTTAATAGTATTTTTAGTAACATTTTTTATTGCATTTACAATTTTGCCGCATATCATTTTGTTTGCTTTAAACAGAGTATATCCGAATCAGCAATTAATGGATTTCACATTCAAATTCTTTTATGGGACAAAGTTTAATTGCATAGCAGTTGGTGCTTTTTTCGCTGTGATTTATCATAATAAAAGCAAGGTGCTGAATATTTTGGACAATAACTTGATTCTTATCGGTTCTTTTATGACTGCAACTACATTATGGTGCATAGGATTTCAAATAAAATATTTTACTTCAGAATTTTATGCCGTACTTTTTGGTTTATTAATATTGACTACTTCTATAAATAGCAAATTTAATTTCGAACCATCCGTGTTTAAATTTCTCGGAAAAATATCATACGGTTTATATATGTACCACTGGATAATAATCGAGTTAATTATGAGAAATTTTTCACTTTACTTTACGAAAACATCAGTCATAAGTAACATAGTGCTTTATGTAAGCATATTAACAATGACAATAATTACAGCATCATTATCCTATTTTTATATAGAAAAAAGAATATTAAAAATTAAAAACAAATTCCGTGCAATATAACTATTACAAACAGGGTATAAAAAAATAAAATGAGGGTATTAATTTCCATTACAAATCTTGAAACTGGCGGGGCGCAGATGTTTGTTTTGCATCTCGCCTCGGCATTGGCAGAAAAACATACGGTTTATTTATATGACCAACGACCGGAAGACAGAAATCACCAATTTGTAAAAAATAATGTTTCGAAAAAAGTAAATATTATTTCATACACATCTAATCGTTTACTGCTAAAAGTTATTTGGAAAATAAAAAGAACAATCGATCAAGTGGGATTTAATTTTAATCTCAGAGATTGGCTCAATGAGTTGTATTTTAAGAATGTTATTAAAAAGTATAAAATAGAGGTTGTTCATAGTCACCTTGCATTATCTGATTATATAGTTTGCAAAACGCTTAAAGCGGTAAAGATGCCTCTTGTAATTACAGTGCACGGATGTTATGATATTGATAAAACATCTGAAAATAATCCTTATAATATAACAGCAGTTAATAATATTCCGGCATTAGTCAAAAAAGTTAATGCAATAGTATATTTAACTGATAAAAATCTTTTTTCATTTAAACCATATATTCAAAATGAAAAAATATTAACAAAAAAAATTTACAATGGTTTTAATTTTATTGGTTCACCAATTCAAAAATCAGATGTAAGAAAGAAATATAAAATAGATGAAAATGATTTTATATTCGTAATGGCTGCAAGAGGATATAAAGAAAAAGGATGGAAAGAAGCAATAAAATCATTTATTAATATTCAAGGTAAATCTTTAAATACTTATTTATTTTTACTTGGAGATAGCCCATATATTCAGGAACTCAAACTAAGATATAAGCATATAAAAAATATTTTCTTTTGGGGAAATATTGCATCTCCTTTGGAAATATTATCTATTTGCAATATTGGGCTTCTTCCTTCCTATCGCGAATGTCTTCCTAATGCAATTGTAGAATATCTTTATTGCGGACTTCCAGTCATTGCAACAAAAACAGGAGAGATAGAATCTATGATTACATATAATAATAATAAAGCAGGCATTTTAATAAATCTTTTGCAAAATGGACAACCTGACATAAATGAGATAACTGAAGCAATGCTTTATTACATTAATAACCCTGAAGCAAGAAAAGAGCAAAACGAAATTGCAAAGAATGCTGCAAAAAAATTCAATATGACTAAATGCATTGAAGCATATACATCGTTATACAACGAATTACTTTCGGTAACAGCCCAATGATTACACATTCAAATCCTATTGGCATAAGTGTTCTTGTTTTTGGCTACAATAGCGCTCCTCGTTTAGAAAAAGTTCTGACTCATATTTCCAATCAAAAAATTTCCCATTCTATAAAATGGGAAGTAATATTAATGGACAATGCTTCAAAAGACAATACAACAGAAATGGGAAAAAACATATGGAATAAAATTGGAAATAATATTCCCTTCAAAACAATTATTGAACAAAAAGAAGGTCTTGTTTATTCAAGAATTACTGCAATTGAAAATTCAACTTATGAATATTTAATATTTGTGGATGATGATAATTTATTAGACAGCAATTACCTTCAATGCGCTTGTGAATTAATGTCAGCAAATATTTCTATTGGAGCATTGGGGGGAAAAATTGAACCCGTTTATGAAGTTTCACCTTCTGTTTGGCTAACACAAATTGAAAACTGTCTTGCTGTTGGCGAACAAGGAAACGGCACAGAAGATATTTCTGAAAAGAAGGGTTTTGTCTGGGGTGCTGGAATGGTTCTTAGAAAATCGGCATATCAGAAATTAATAAATGCAGGATTCAATTTTTTTATCATTAATAATAAAAAGAAATTAGTAGGATATGGCGATGATTATGAACTTTGCTTATTTCTGCGATTAGCGGGATATAAAATTTTTTACTCTGAAAAATTAATCTTACAACACATTATAGTAAAAAGCCGTTTAGAATGGAACCACATAAAAAAACTGTATAAGAAATTCGGAATATCCAGCATTCCGGTTGATAGTGTGTTTTTTTACTTAAAAAATAATCAGCAAAAAAGTTTTCCCGAATTTGTATGTTTATGGAATATGTTTTCCGCTGTTAAAAATATTTTATACAACTTCATTAAACTTTCTTATTCTGATTCCTCAAAATTAATTTTATTGGATATAAAATATTTTGAAGGGCGATTTTATTCTTTAATAAAATCTTTTTTCAGTTATAGAAAATATTATAACAATACTTTTGCTATTAAGAAAAAATTGGACGGAATTAATTTTTAATTTTTCTAATTACCTTCAGAAGTATAGGTGGTAAACAATCTCTTATGATGTCTTTTATTACACTTCCTTCCTTACCCTTTATGTATTTTTCATTTGGTCTTGCTTTGAATAATGTATCATGGTCCTCTAATCCTGTATTAATTTCTTCGGCAGGACGGCCATTTGTATAATAATATAATGCCAGTGATTTTCTTGTCATCCCTTCAGGGCACTTTAAAGGATCAGGATGTCCATGATAAGAATAATCAGAAGTGGAAAATATCACTACTCTGCCGAATATTGGAAGAATTTTTTTAACGCAAGATTTCATTTCTCTATCCCATAATTCAAAATGGCCGCCATATTCTTCCTTCCATTTTTTATTTAAATAAATAAGAAAATTAATCCTTCTGTCCAATTTGGTTTCGCGATGTTTATTAAAATCGGCATGAATCTTTAAAAACCCTCCGGTTTCAATTTGATGGTATCCACCTCCGCTAAAGTGCGGATCGGGTATTAATCCTGAAATTCCGGTTAATGCTTCTAAAAATTTAAGTATAGGTTCAGAATTTAAATACCGCATAAATTCTTTTGTCTTAACTCCAAACATTTCTTCTCCTTTCGATAGTGATTTATGTTCTTCTTTTAACTTCCATTTTAATGACCAATTACTATCAGAAGATGGAAATTCGGATAACATTAAATCTAAGTTTTCTTCTGAAAAAAAATTATCCAAAACTATATGCGGATAAGGTAACGCATTCCTATAAATTTCTTGATAACTTTGCGTTTTTTCTAAAAGATTCCCAATATACATAACATCAGCCATCGTATTTTAAATTTATTTTGCGAAGTTACTATTAAAAGCAAATAAAACATTATGGGAATGAAACTTCCACGGCATAAAAAAAGAAATTTATTATTATCAGTTATATATAGATTACATAAAATATTTTTCCTTAGCAAGAATACAAAACTTAAACTCTACCTGAATTTAGAATGGATTTTCGACAGATTGGCACACGAAATGTCTTTTAAAGTTTATGCACCAGATAAACATCCATTCAGAATCCATTCTAAAAAATTTATTCTTGAGTTTATCAATGAAAATCACAGTGTGTTGGATTTGGGCTGCCACATAGGTGATATTAGTTTCATTATCGCACAGAAAGCAAAAAAAGTCATTGGGATTGATTACAGCAAAGATGCAATTACAAAAGCAAAAATAAAATATCAAAAAGATAATTTGATTTTCCATCACTGCGAAGCATCAGAGTTTTTAAAGAATAACAAAGAGCATTTTGACATTTTAATTCTATCGCATATTCTGGAGCACTTAAATAATCCGGAGGAATTTCTTTTAAAGTATAAAAACTATTTTAATCACATCTACATTGAAGTACCTGATTTTGATAGGTATTATTTGAATCATTACAGAAAAGATTTAGGATTAAATTTGATTTATTCAGATGAAGACCATATATCAGAATTTGACAGATATGAACTAAATAAATTATTGAATCATTGCGGCTTAAAAATATTAAAAGCAGAATACATTTTCGGCATGCAAAAAATCTGGTGTGAAGTTAATAAGGACTGAAAAGTAAAATTTCTACTATGAGAAATAAAAAGCGAATTTATATTTCAGGATGCGGTGGAATGTTGGGAGAATCTTTCTATAAAGTTTTTCGCGAAGATTATATTCTTAAATGCACCGATATTGATGTGAATGAGGACTGGCTTACCTGTTGCGACATACGAAACTATAAAGAATACCTAAAAGATGTAATTGACTTTAAACCAGATTATTTATTTCACCTTGGCGCTCACACTGATTTGGAATTTTGCGAAGCAAATCAGGAAGACGCATACAAAACAAATACAACTTCTGTTGAATACGCTTGCAAAATTGCATCCGCACTAAATATTCCTTTGTTATACATCGGCACTGCCGGTATTTTTGATGGCACTAAAGAAGTGTATCATGATTGGGCTCAACCCAATCCGCTGGGTGTTTATGCCCGAACAAAATACCTTGCGGAAGTAACTGTTCAGGAGCAGATGAAGGACTATTTGATTTGTCGTGCGGGTTGGATGATGGGTGGAGGACCTAAAAAAGATAAAAAGTTTATTAATAAAATAATCCGTCAAATCAAAAATGGGGGAAAGGAAATATTTGTAGTCAATGATAAACTAGGAACTCCGACATATACATTCGACTTTGCTAATAATGTTAAACTCTTGATTGAAAAAAATGAATTTGGTTTATATAATATGGTTTGCGAAGGTCTTACCAGCCGAAAAGATGTTTTAACGGAGTTATTAAAAATTATGGGATATGAAAATAAAATCAAAGTTACTGAAGTAACATCAGATTATTTTTCCAAAGAATATTTTGCACCGCGTCCGTATTCGGAAAGGTTGATTAACTCTAAATTAAATTCAAAAGGGTTGAACATTATGCAGGATTGGAAAATTGCATTGCAGGATTATATCAAAAATTATTTTTTATAAATCACCTTCATTTTATTAAACAAAGTAGTGAAAATCTCAATTATAACTCCTTCCTTTAACCAAAGTAAATATCTTGAAGAAACAATTCTTTCTGTTCTCAACCAGAATTATCCGGAATTAGAATACATCATCATTGACGGAGGCAGCACAGATGGTTCAATTGAAATAATAAAGAAGTATGAAAATTATTTTACCTACTGGATAAGTGAAAAAGACAGGGGACAAAGCGAAGCAATAAATAAAGGTCTTGAAAAAGCAACGGGTGAAATAATAACCTGGATTAATAGCGATGACAAACTTTTTGAAGGCGCATTGTTTAAAGTTGCCGACCACTTTTTAAGTTCTCCTGATGTGGGTTTGATTTATGGCGGAGTTATTTTTGATGAAAAAAAAATCAACAATAATAATTTTGGCTATGACAATCCTTGTCTGGAAAGATACCTCGCGGGTATCGCATTCCCGCAGCCCGCTGCATTTTTCAAAAGAAGTTTGCTGGAAAAAGTTGGTTCCCTGAATGAAAAATACCATTACGGAATGGATTACGACTTGTTTTCCCGCCTTGCATTAATAACTCAGTTCAAAAAAACAAATGATATATTTTCTTATTACAGATTGCATCCTGAAAGTAAAAGTGTGAAAGATTACTTTATGATTATTGAAGATTGGATTGATATTTTCCTTGCTTTATCTGAAAACCTGCAACTAAAAAAAAGCATAAACACTTTAAAAAATCTAAAAGTGTTTGACAATTATTTAAAGAAAGTAGATTCTGGTGGCGTAGTATTTTCCGCACACCATATACAAATAGATGAAAATAAATTGCTTTTCTATTTTCTGAGTTATGTAATACGGGGATGGTATGCAGCGGGAAAATTTAAAGAATGTAAAATCGTTCTTAATTATATTCAAAAAAATTATTCCCAATCCCTAATTGCACAGGAGGAGGGTATACCCTATATTGAAAAACGATTGTATTATTTTCCGATTTCCATATTGAAATTATGGCGTAAAGTCAGCCGGGGCATTGAAAAATTCTAATTCGATAAAAAAGATGATTAAAAAAATAATTAAAAACACATACGCCTCTTTGCCTTATAAAAAACAATTTTTAAATTTTATAAAAAAAATATATACCCCGCCTGAACATATATATCGACATTTGTATTTTAAAGGAACATTCAAAGTAAATGTTGATAGTCAATATAATTTCCGGATAAATCACTACGGCTATCAAATAGAAAATGAAATTTTTTGGGGAGGATTGAAAAACGGCTGGGAAAAAGTTTCAATCAATTTATGGATAAAACTTTGCAAAAACAGTTCAATAGTAATTGATATCGGATCAAATACTGGTGTCTATGCGCTCTTAGCCAAAACAATTAATCCAAGCGCAAAGGTATATGCCTTTGAACCTGTTAATCGTGTATTTGCCAAACTCAAAGAAAATATCAATCTGAACAATTATGATATAACAGCAATAGAAAAAGCAGTATCCAATTCAGATGGTTTTGCCACAATCTACGATACAAATTCAGAACATACTAACTCCGTAACTGTCAATAAGAATTTATCTTCTTCGGATATAAAAGTGATTGAAACAAAAATTGAGACAATAACTCTCAATTCATTTATTAAGAATCATGATATTGAAAAAATTGATCTAATAAAAATTGATGTGGAGACACATGAACCGGAAGTTTTAGAAGGTTTTTCTGAATATTTGAAAATATTTAGACCCACTTTTTTAATAGAAATATTAAATGATGAGATAGGTGAAAGGGTAAATAAAATTGTAAAAGGGCTTGATTATTTATATTTTAATATTGACGACCGCAAAGGGAGTATCCGTCAAACAAACAACATTACGCATAGCGATTATTATAATTATTTATTATGCAATGTGTATACAGCAAACAAATTGGGATTAATTACCTAAACCATGAAAATCGCTTTCATAACCTCTCATATCTATAAGTCCACTCAGTGGAATTGGTTTTCGGAAGAATTACTGCAGAGAGGAATCTTTCATATTCATATTATCATCTCGGATGAGTACCCTTTAATGGCGGATGAATTAAAAAAACAAGGAGTAAAGGTTTTTGTTTTGCCGCATCATTCAAAATTATCTTTATTAACTAATCTTTTCAAAATCATAAAAATCCTTAAGCAAGAAAAAATTAATTTGGTGCATACTGAACTTCCATATGGTAATTTACTTGGGCAAACAGCCGCACTATTGTCGGGAATCAAACGAAGGATAACCACTTGTGAAAACGCTTCCTGGGCGATAGATAACAAAAACAAAAAGCAATTCCTGATTGATAAATTAACCTACCGGCTGGCAAAAAAAATTATTGTCCTGACTGATTTGTCAAAACAATATTTAATAAAAAACTATAAAGTTCCTGAACATAAACTCATCACTATCTGGCACGCTGTAAAAGCAGAAGAATATCAAGAAGTTTCTTCTCAACGTGTTGAAAAATTAAAAAATGAATTACGGGTTAAAGAAGATAAATTTATCCTTGGGATGGTAGCAAGAGGCGAGGAATGGAAAGGTCACATCTATGCCATTAAAGCCATCGCACTGCTGAAAAATAAATATCCGAACCTGCTGCTTATCATTGCAGGAATAGATGAAACAAAAAAATACGGTAAACAAATTACAGATTATCTCAACACACATCACGTTACAGATAATGTCCGTTTGATTAGATTTGTAACCGATAATGTGGCATTATATCGTTTGTTTCAAATCCATATTCATATTCCGATTGATGAGATGGCGGAAACATTTGGGATTACTTATATTGAAGGAATGATTTCAGGATGCGCACAGATATTAACTAAATCAGGCATAGCATTTACAACTGCACAGCATTTAAAAAATTGCTATGTAGTTGACTATTGTAATTCCGAAGAAATAGCAAAAGGAATTGTTTCTCTTATTGAAGATAAAAAATTAAAGTCGGAAATAAGCAGGCAAGCGAAAGAAGATGCAAGAAAGTTATTTGATTATTCCATTAAGGTGAATAAGCATTTAGAACTTTACAATTCAATTGACTAATTTTAATTAGTTTTGTTCATGCTCTTTCCAAAAATAAAAGAATACCGCCAATGCAAACGATGCGTATTAGATACTACCGACCCGAATATTGTATTTGATTAAAGTAGAAGTAAAATACGATATTATACGCTATGTAATTTAAGGTTTACCCTGTGTTTTTTCCCACACAAAGCAGCAAAGTACTAGCAAAAGAGAGCGAAGTAATAGGGAAAGACGGCTTTTTCCCCGTATAAAGCAGCAAAGTACTAGCAAAAGAGAGTAAAGTACTGGGAAAAGAGAGTGAAGTACTAGGAAAAAGCAGTTTATTCCCCACACAAGGCAGTAAAGTACTGGGATAAAGCAACTTTTTCCCCATACAAAGAGGCAAAGTACTGGGATAAAGCAGCTTTTTCTCCATATAAAATAGCAAAGTATTATTATTTCATTGGTTCTTTATGGAAAATATATTGCTTATACATCTTATTAAAAAAACAACATAAATCTTTTAAAACAAAATGCTATGAAAAAAGCAAAAATCAAATTCAGCAAACTCTCTGTTCCTAAAAAAATAGAGACCGCACGCACCATCGTAACCGACACAACGGGCAACGGAAATTTTCCCATTTGTCAGGCGCTGCTTCCTCCCATCACTAACGCGGTGAATGATTTGGAAACAAAATTTGAAGCCGCAGCCGGTGGAGACCATCAAAAGAAAGCCCTGATGCATGCCGCAGCAAAAGTGTTAGATGGATTGATTAGTTTCCTCGAAGACCAGATTAATGTGGAAGCGGGAGGCGATGAAGCAAAAATCAAAAGTACGGGATGTGATGTGAGAAAGCAAACCAAGCGGGGCAAGCGGCTGCCCGGCATCAAACAGGGAAAGCGCAGCGGAGAAATTATTCTCTTTGCGCTTACGGTAAAAGGCGCAGCATACCGCTTTCAGTTATGTTCTGACCCTCCTCCGAATGAAACAACTCCCATCAGCAGAACAGTCCAGCCGCCTGTGCCTGCTCCTGTGCCTGCTCCTCAAAATCAATGGAGCGATGCAGGAACTACTAAAGGCGCAACATTTACCGCCACTGATTTAACCAGCGGTTCAAAAATGTGGGGAAGGGTGGCAGTCATCCTCACAAAAAAGAAAGGTGGTCAGCAGGGATGGGTTCTTCTTGGCGCGGTGATTGTGCCGTAACCTGCAAAGCGATTAGCGAAAAGCCATAAGGGATATTAAAAGATAAATTTTTTTCTCTTATGGTTTATCGCCATTGTATCTCCTCCCGAACAATAGGAACAAATTGGAATTTATATATAGTGTATATCGTAAATTAAAAATTATTTCTTTTCCTCTTGTTTCATTAAAGAAAGCCCCTCTTTCAATGTAAGGAGTTTGAATCCTAATTCTTTTTCTGCCTTTGCTGTAGCATAAGAAGTATCATAAGGTCTTTTTGCTAAGGATGAAAAATAATTATCAGGAACGGGAGATATTAAACTTCGGTCTAAACCAAAAACTTCTGCTGTAGTTAACGCTAAGTTATATCTATCGCATCTGTCTTTGCCTGCCAAATGGTATATTTCCCTATCTTTTTTTAAAGCAATGGCTTGCCATATTCCATCACAGCAGGAATTAATATATAAGGGATTTATATAAGATGAATTTTCAACCATTGATAGTTTTTTGCCTTCACGCAATGATTTAATTATATATGTTACCGGATTCATTCTTGTATTATAATTCCAACCATACATAAGAATAATCCTGAATATTAAATGAGAATTTACGGTGGAGGCAATGCTTTCAGCAATATATTTATGCATGCCATATATATTTACCGGATATGGCAACGATGTTTCTCCGTATGGAGCTCCATCTCCGGAAAATATTGCATTACTGGAACAATAAACTAATTGTTTATGATTTAACTTGCACCAGTCGGCAATATTTTTAGTGCCGCCAACTGTAATATTATAACATAGAGAAGGATTTTTTTCTGATAGGTCAACATTACTAATACCGGCTGTATGTATAACAATATCCGGATTCTTTTCATCTAATTCAGCGCACACATTTTTTTTATCTGATACATCTAAAAAATTATAATGCAATAAATTTTTAGGTTTTTTCTCGCCTTGATTATAGTGACTTCCATATAAAATATATTTCCCCTTATCGTATGTTTTGGCAAGATATGTTCCCAAAAATCCATTTATCCCGGTTATGAATATTTTTCTCTTCATTTGCAATTAATTATTAATAGAATATATTTATCTCACCCAAAAATACATTGACATTTTTTTATCTTCGATAAATCTTCCTAAATTTTCTTTCATATCTTTATATCCTTTTTCAAAGATAGGATTTTGGGTTAAGTCCTATTGTTTTTATAGTTCTGTCTTTTTTTACTGCTGCGCTTACGGTAATGCTTTATGAAAAATCCATTCTTCTCCATAGTGATTCCGACCTACAACCTCGCTTCATTTTTGCCTGATACAATCAATAGCATCCTGCAACAAACTTTTTCAAACTACGAAATAATAATTATTGACGATGGCAGCACCGACAACACAAAAGAAGTGCTCAAACCGTATATTGAAAAACATTCTCACCTGAAATATTTCTGGCAGGAAAATCAGAGACAAGGCGCTGCGCGAAACAATGGCATAAGGAAAGCAGATGGAGAGTACATTGTTTTTTTTGACCATGACGATTTGATGCTGGCGGATTATCTAACTATCTTGTATCAAAAAATAAATGAATTAAACAAGCCCAATTTCATTGCTGCAAAATATGAACACCAGCGAAATAACAAACGATTTCCTTCATCATTGCAGAAGTTGAAAGAGGGATGGTATAATGTTGAACTGTTTTTACGGGGTGATCCCCTTGCTTGTCATTTTTGTATTAAAAACAAAAATACTTCCCTGAAATTATTTGAAGAGCGAAGAGAATATGCAACGATGGAAGATTGGATGTTTCTTGTTCAAAATATTAATAACAACAAAATTTATTTGATTAACAAAACAGCAGTATTGATGAATGAGCATCCGAATCAGTCAATGCATAATAACACCAAAGTCATTTCAGCGCGGATGCTTGCAATGGAATGGATTATTGAAAAAAAAATTCTGAATAATGAGCAAAAGAAAAAAATGCAGGGCTATTCTTTTTTCTTTTGCGCCATTCACAGTTATTTGGATAGCAACCGAAGAAAGGCATTCAACTATTTATTCCGTTCAATAAAATATAATATACCCACTTATAAAACTTTTCTTCTTTTTATCAAAATTATAGTTGGCAGAAAAAATATTGTTCAATTAAAATTATTTTTTAATTTGCTTTCTTCTGTTTTTTCAAAACAAGAAAAGCCGATAAAAAATATGGTTGCTAAAAAATATCAGCAATGTAAAAGATGTGTAATGGATACTACTGATGCTGAAATTGTTTTTGATGAAAGCGGTTATTGCAATCATTGTACTGATTTAATTGAAAAAATATCTAAACTTCCCTTCAATAGTAAAAACAGCGATAAGAGACTGGCTCAACTGATAAAAAAGATTAAACAATCAGGTAAAAATAAACAATACGATTGTGTATTGGGTCTCAGCGGTGGCAGCGACAGTTGCTACGCTGCCTATCTCGCCAACCAATATGGATTACGAGTTCTCGCAGTTCATATGGATAACGGCTGGAATACAGAAATATCAGTTAATAATATCAAGAATATTGTTGAGAAACTTGGCTTAAGTTATCACTGCCATATTTTGGACTGGGATGAATTTAAAGATATTCAGTTAGCATTTTTAAAAGCATCAGTTCATGAAATAGAAACTCCCACTGATATTGCCATGCAAGGGGTGTTTCATAAAATTGCCGCAAAGTATAATATAAAATACATCATAAGCGGAGGCAACTATGCCACGGAAGGAATTCTTCCTAAAAGCTGGCACTATAATGCCAAAGACCTGAAATATTTAAAATCAATTTACAACAAGTTTGGAAACAAAAAACTAAAAACTTTTCCAACATTCAACGCTTTACAGGAAATATATTATAAGTACGTAAAAGGAATTCGCATTATCTATTTGCTGAATTATTTTCCCTATAATAAAATAGATTCGATGAAAATTCTTGAAGAAAAATTAGGTTGGAAATATTATGGAAAAAAACACCATGAATCTACTTTCACCGGATTCGTGCAATCATATCTTTTACCTGAAAAATTCAAGATAGATTATCGGCTGTCAACTTCTTCCTCTAAGATATGTTCAGGATTAAAAACCCGGGAGGAATCATTGCATGAACTTGCTCAAAAACCGTATGTCTCAGAAAATATAGCCGAAGAAAAAGAATATATAAGCAAAAAATTAGGAATAAACATTGAAGAGTTTAATGCAATGATTATGTTGCCACCCAAAACATACAAGGACTATCCCAACACTCAGAAAAAACTGGAATTCATTTACAAAATTTACCGAATGCTAAATAGATAGAATTAATGAGAACCGTCAAACAACCACTATTTCATGAAAGTGGATCATAAAAATATTCTTGTATTAACTTACTGGAGCTACAATGATGCATTGGTTCAAACTTACACGCTTCCCTATGTCAGGATAATCAGAAAAACTATTTCTCCAAAAAACAAATTATACTTAGTAACTTTTGACAGCATTAATTACAGGATAGATAAAGAAGAAGAAGAAGAAATAAAGCAGAAATTATTGGACGAAAGAATCATGTGGATTCGGTTCCGGTATTTTCCATTAAGTATAAAATCAATTTTATTTTCACCTTTTCAGTTTTTAAAACTTTTGACAATATGTATTGCTCAGAAAATAAATTTCATTCATGCATGGTGCACTCCTGCAGGAGCAATCGGATATATTCTTTCAAAAATAACTGGCGCATCACTTATGATTGACAGTTACGAACCGCATGCAGAAGCAATGGTGGAAAACGGCACATGGCAGAAAAATTCTTTTGCATTCAAACTGCTTTTTTATTTTGAAAAAAAAATATCGCATCATGCTTCCATTCTGATTGCTGCCAGCAGCGGAATGGAAAAGTATGCAGAAGAAAAATATAATCTGAAAAACAAAAAAATATATGTTAAGCCCGCCTGCGTTGACTTGAATTTATTTAACCGGAAAAAAAAATCACCTGAAAATATATTGCCTGAATTGAAAAATAAAATCGTTTGCATTTATGCAGGCAAATTCGGTGGAATATACCTCGAAAAAGAAGTATTTGATTTTTTAAAAACGGCTGCGTATTACTGGAAAAATAATTTTGCCGCGCTCATTCTTACAAACACTGCGCGGGAAAAAATAAAAAAGTTATGTGAAGAAGCAGGATTAAATCCTGAATTGATTGTTAGCCGCTTTGTACCACACAACGAAATACCTGCATACATGGCAATGGCTGATTTTGCAATTAATCCGGTTAAACCGGTTCCGACAAAACGCTATTGCACCTCCATCAAAGATGGAGAATACTGGGCAACGGGATTGCCGGTGGTGATTACAAAAAACATTTCAGATGATTCGGCTCTTATCGAGCAGAATGATATTGGGTATGTATTAAAAGAATTAAGTGCACAGGAATATTTGAATGCAGTAAAAAAAATTGATTTGCTTTTTATAAATAATTCTTCTCAGGAAATTAGAAATACTGCAGAAAAATATAGAAACTTTAAGATTGCTGAAACTGTATATCAGGAGATTTATGCAAAGTAAGATACTCGCCCGCGTAATTGATAATCACTAATCCGCTCAATAAAAACGGCATCATCGGAATTCTCAGCCGCACCAATGCGCCAAAATTTGAAGTAGATATTGCAACTGAAAACGAAAAGAACACAGCAAATATTAAACAGAAAAGCACCAGCGGATTTGTAAATAAATTGGTCAGCGCTGCCACTGGTTTTCTTAACAAAACATAAAACGTAAAACCAAGTATTAGTAAATTTTCTAATCCTGACATGAGCATCACTATGTTTTTTGTTTCCCACAAAAAGGGCCTGAATAATCCCGTAACTGTCGCAATAGGAAATTTAGAAAACATTCCCGAAAGTGTAGGGTCGTAATCCCCAATGTCAAAAGAATTTCCATGGTAGTAATCCTGTTTTAAGTCCAAAGAAGATATTTGCGCCTTTTCTATCATGCTGTCCATAGTACTGTATGTTCCAAGATTGGAACTGGTGAGCATCCAGATTCCAACACCTATTGCAATTCCCACAGCAGCAATCACCGGGGCAGCAAAAACTCTGAGTGCCAGATTTTTTATTTTGCTCAAGCGGTTCCAAATCATCCATAGCATGGATCCCGGCAGCAAGCCCACAAAAATATAGGGTTTGATAGTAATCAAAATGAATATTGAAATAAGAAGCGTTATAATTGGAAAAATAATTTTGTCTCTTTTAATAAAAATCCTGTAAAAGGAATAGCAGTACCACCCGGCAGCGGCAAGAGTCCATGAGTCCTTGAGAACTCCTGAGCCCCAGAATAAAACGGAAGGAACAAACAGAACGGTAACAGCAAAGTACTTATGCAAGAATGGATAACAATCACAAAACACCTGATATAATTTCCACACTCCTGTAAAACTAACTACTGCCATAAGAACGGATGAAACAAGGTAACTGTCAAAGCATAGCAATTTAATCGGGACAAGAAGCCGGTCCACCATAAAAGCATTTGAATCGCTCCCAAAAACAAGATAGCCGGTTTCATTTGTGAAATATAAGGAGGTTTCCTTTGATAATGGCAATAACCATGCATTGAAAAAATCAGCCGGAGAATGAAACAATAATTTCAGCAGAGCGGAACTGTCAGCATGATAACTCAGCGTATCTCCCCCTGCCGTATAGTAATATACATATATCAGGCACAATCCAACAGCCCCTCCAATCTTTGCAAAAAGCCCCCACAAAAAATATTTATAAACAGGATTTTTTTTTATTTGCCTATTCTTTATGCGGATTGCAATAATGGCAATAATCAAAATATAAAACGGAGCCAGCAGCCAATCTAAATATGAAATAATTTGAGAATTCATTTAAGCAAAAGTAAAGAATATGCATTATGGCTATGCATGAATATTATTTACAAAAAACAATTACCTTCACGGCAACTAAGTTGGCGTGATTATACAATTTTTATTATACATTGATCCCGGTATCGGCAGTTTAGCCGCGCAGGTTATTCTTGCGGGTTTTGCGGCATTTATAGTATTTTTCAAAAATAGTTTCAGAAGATTTTTTTCTTTCTGGAAAAAAGACCAGAAAAAAGAAAATAAGGAAAAGATTTCTGAATAATGTTTCCTTCTAATCAAGATATATCTTCTTCTACAATTGAGCCGGGTTCGTTTCGAGACCCATCAGGTTTTATCTTCACATTTGAAGAAGAAATTTACCGGGCAATCGCTCCCTCCTATTTTGAACACTTTTCTCTCTTTACAAATTCAGGATTATATAAATCTTTGCTCGAAAAAAAATTAATCATTGAACATGTTGACAAAGAAAAATTTTTAGTGAATGGATTTCCAGAATACAAAATAATAAAAGCCAAACAAATTCCATTTGTTTCTTATCCGTATGAATGGAGTTTTTCGCAATTGAAAGATGCTGCATTGCTTACGCTTGAAATTCAGAAAGAATCTTTGAAGCATCAAATGATTCTCAAAGATGCATCGGCATACAATGTGCAGTTCAACGGCTCGCAGCCGGTTTTTATTGATACGCTGTCGTTTGAAAAATACAAGGAATGCGAACCGTGGAAAGCATACGGACAATTCTGCCGGCATTTTCTTGCACCGCTGGCGCTGATGAGTTATACCTCTGTGGAACTTTCAAAACTGCTTGCAGATTACATAGATGGAATTCCTCTTGAACTTGCTTCTTTACTTCTTCCCCGCAGGGCGAAATTTCTGAACAGCGGAATTGCCATGCACATTGCCGTTCATGCAAGAATGGAAAAAAACTATTCCTCGACTAATTCCGCCCAGCGTTCAAAAATTAATTTGCCGAAAAAAAAACTTCTTGCCCTGCTTCAGCATCTGGAAGAATGTATAAGCGGTTTACAACTTAAAAAAAGAAAAAGCAGTTGGCTTAGTTACAACAGCGATAATTCGTATTCAAAAGAAGCAGTGCAGCATAAGGAAAAAACAATTTCAAATTGGCTGAAGAAAATAAAACCGGAAATGGTTTGGGATGTAGGATGCAACACCGGAAAATTTTCTTTGCTCGCTTCCAATCATTCTGACTATGTTTTGGCAATGGATGCGGATGATTATTGCATGGAAAATTTTTACTGCGAATTAAAAAAAGCAGGCAATAAAAAAATTCTTCCGTTAAAAATAGATTTGTCAAATCCTTCTCCCTCTCTCGGCTGGGCGAACGAAGAAAGAAAAAACATTTCACAGCGCGGAAAAGCGGATGCATTGCTGGCGTTGGCTCTTTTGCATCATCTGCGGATTGGGAACAATGTTCCTTTCGCGCATATTGCAAACTATTTTTCTGTTCTCGCACAAAATTTAATTATCGAATTCATTCCGAAAGATGACGGCATGATTCATAAAATGCTCAAAACCCGGGAAGATATTTTTTCGGATTACACGGAAGAAAATTTCAGAAATGCTTTTGAAACATATTTTACCATTCACGAACGGGAAGCATTACACGATTCCGGAAGAATTCTTTATCTCATGAATAAAAAGTGAATCGTTTTTTGAAAAATATTCCCTTTCATTTTTTCCTTGTTGTTCCTGCATTTATATTTTTTTTATATGTACACAATTTTCATGTAACTACTTTCAGAAGCACGCTGAGAAGTTATGAAGTGGCGCTGATGGTTTCGGCAGGAATATTTTTGATTTCATACGCATCTCTTAAAAAAGACAAACACAAAGCCGGAGCGGTTACAATTTTCCTGATGCTGGTTTTATTTTTTTACGGATTCCTCTATGACGTGGCGGAAAAATTATTTTACAAGGGATGGTGGCCCTTTTCCGAAATTCACCGCTACCTGCTTATTGCAATTTTTAGTTGCACCGGCTTGCTCTGGTATTTTCTCTTCCGGACAAAACGAACTTTTAAATCACTCACTTTTTCACTAAATGTTTTTGTAGTAGTCCTGTTTGCAATTAATTTTTTTCGACTCACAACTTCTTTGGGTAAAGCAGAAAATAAATTTAATGTGGGTCCGGAAAAAAAGATTTTACCATTCAGGGATTCTCTCCCCGATATTTACTATATCATTCTCGATGGCTATGCGAATGATTCCATGCTTTCGGAAGTTTATCATTACCCGCATAATTCCCTTACTAACTATTTGGCTGAAAAAAAATTTCTCATCGCCTCAGGCAGCCGCACCAATTACATATCCACTTTTCCTTCGCTGGCTTCTTCGCTCAATTATTCTTACATAGACAGTTTGCTGGAGGAAATTCAGAATAAAAAAAATTTTATTTATGAAAACAGGGTTTCCGCTTACCTGAAAAACAAGGGCTATGAAATTGTGCACGTGCGCTCAGGTTTTTCGGTTACGCGCGAAAATTATTTTGCCGATACAATTATTGCTCTCAACAACCTGAGCGAATTTGAAAGAACCCTGCTGCGTTATACTGCGCTTCGCCTCGATGATTTGTTTGGCTACGCACGCTATAAAACATTGAAAGAACAATTATCGGTAATGTATGATGTCTTTAAGGTGAAAAGTCCGAAATATGTTTTTGTGCATATCGTTTCTCCGCATCCTCCGTATGTCTGCGATGAAAACGGAAAATTCAAAACCAGCAAACGAGTTGTGAATATTTGGTGGGAGCCGAAAGAAGATTATTTGCAGCAACTAAAATATATTAATAAAGAAATAATAAATTTTACTTCGGAAATTTTCAGACAGAGCAAAATAAATCCGATATTAATTATTCAATCTGACCATGGTCCTTGGATTCAGTCAAACTCTTTTCAAACTATTTATAACACAAGAAGCATGATTCTGAATGCCTATTACATTCCTTACGGATGGAAGAAAAATATTTATTCTTCCATAACACCGGTAAATTCTTTTCGGATTATCTTTAACGGATTATTCAATGATTCTCTTTCCATCCTTAAAGATGTTCCTTTGGATTCAATGTATGTAAAAAATAATATGAATTCAAACCTCGTTATCCGGGAATAAAAATAAACTATAGAAAGTCAATGTAGTTTACATTTCCTTTTTCTTTACTTTTGCACCTCTATGAATTCTTATAAAAGTTTTTTAAACCGTATTTTACTTGCTACTTTTTTTCTTTCTGCGTTTGTCATTCTGAGCGAAGTCGAAGAATCTTTTTCCCAGCCCCTTTCCAAAAGCCAGTTCAGGCAGTATTTTACACAGGGAAACCTGATGATGATGGATAATTTTCCCGATACTGCCGTGCGCACATTTCTTACGCTCTACAAAGCCGATGCCAGCAACGCCAACGTGAATTATAAAATCGGGCTTTGCTATCTCCGCATTCCTTCGCAAAAATTAAAATCAATTCCCTATCTCGAAAATGCCATCAAGCAAACCAATGGCGCTTACCGCGAAGATGACCCAAGCGAAAAAAATGCTCCCGAAGATGCGCTCTACTATTTAGGTCAGGCATATCATTACGCTTACCGCTTTGACGAAGCCATTGAAAAGTTCAAACAGTTTCGTGAAATCATCGGCAAATGGAATCTGAATCTTGTAAAAGAAGTTGACCACTGGATTGAAGTGAGCGAAAATGCAAAGCAACTCACTATGCATCCGGTAGAATGCACCATCACCAACCTTGGCGACAGCGTGAATTCTGAATTTGCCGATTACAGCCCCTGCATCACTGCCGATGAATCGGAATTGATTCTTACTTCGCGCAGAGAAGGAACCGGAGGTCCCGATAACAAAACCATTGACGATTTATTTTTCGAAGACATTTTCATTTGCAAAAATGCCGGGCTTGGAACGTGGACGAAAGCAAAAGGAATCAGCCGCACCATTAACACCGATGGAAACGAAGCATCCATCGGGCTTTCGGCAGACGGGCAGCAACTTTATGTTTACCGCGATGACAACGGTGATGGAAATATTTACATCAGCAAACTCGATGGCGATTACTGGAACGCTCCCTATAAATTAGATGCGGGCAACGTAAACACTGCTTCATGGGAGCCGAGCGCCTGCATCAGTGCCGATGGAAACACCATGTATTTTGTGAGCAACCGCTCAGGAGGTTTTGGCGGAAGAGATATTTATAAATGCCATCGCCTGCAGAACCGCGGCTGGAGCGAAGCGGAAAATCTTGGGCCCACCATCAACACTCCTTACGATGAAGATGCGCCCTTCATTCATCCTGACGGAATCACGCTTTTCTTTTCTTCCACCGGCCATAATTCCATGGGAGGATTTGATGTGTTTTATTCCACCAAAGTTTCTGATAAGGTTTGGACGAAGCCCATCAACATGGGTTATCCCATCAACACCACTGATGATGATATTTATTTTGTTTCTTCTTCGGACGGAAGGCGCGCGTATTATTCTTCGTTCCGACCCGGGGGAAAAGGCGAAAAAGATATTTACATGGTAACCATGCCGAAGCCCTTTGTGCTTTCGGTAGCAATTTTAGTCGGCTATCTGAAATATAAAAACGGAACTCCCATTCCGAAATATTCTTCCGTAACGGTGAAAAATTCCAAAGGAGAAAATTTTTCAAGCCATCCGAATGAAGCCACCGGAAAATTTCTCACTTCGTTAATTCCCAATCAGGAATATGAAATAACTGTCGAGGTGAATACTAAAAAAGTTTTCAGCGATAAATTTTTTCTTCCCGAAGACAGTTCGTACCAGAATTTGGGAAGAGGATTTTTCATGGATACCATTTACATAGGAGACACTACCCGTTTATTCTCCCGCGGAAAAGTGAAAATTGACACCACCGTTAAAATAAAAATGGTGGCGCTCGATGGAAAACTTTTGTTCGGAAAAAATCCGGAAGACATTGCCGCCAATGTTACGCTTCACCTGCTGAACTCTGCCGGAAATGAAATTGCATCGGCAGTCACCGACAGCAAAGGAAAATTTATGTTCAGCAATGTTCCCGAAGGGCAGAAATTTATTATTAAGATTGACGAGAACGACCCGGTTCTTTCTGCGCACCAGCAGTTTTACTTAGCCGCAGACAACGGGCAGGTGCTTGTTCCATCCGTGAAAGAAGAACGGTTTTTTCTCTTCAAAAATATTTCGCCCGATTACAACAAACTTTCGTCTCTTACAGCCGTTGACCACACGCCCGTTCTCGCCAGCATGAAGGGAAAAATTTCATTGAGCGATGATAGAAAAAAATCTGCCTCAAAAATAACTGTGGCATTACTCGATAAAGAAGGAAAAGTTGTGCAGTCAAAAACTACGGACAATACAGGAAAATTTTCATTCGATAATATTGACAGCGAAAAAAATTATACGCTCTCCATTAAAGATTCGTCTCACGCAATTAAAAATAATATTTACCTGCTGAATGAGAAGCAGGAAATCATCCGCACGGCAAACAAAGTGGGCGACTATTTTATTTTTGAAAACCTGCCCACCGATTTGAATAAACTCAGCGCCCTATCAATGGTTGATTCCACGAGGTTCATTGCCATGAAAGGAAAAATGCTGAAGAGCACTGAAGCCGATGACGGAATACGGAATCTCATAGTTACCCTTTCCGATTCAAAAGGAAAAATGCAACAGGTAAAAACTGACAGTACCGGAGGATTTAAGTTTGACAAACTTTCTGCCGATAAAAATTATTCTCTCAAATTAAATGAAAAAGATTCCGCGCTGAAAGGGATAAATAAAGTTTATCTCGCCAATGAAGAAGGCAAGGCGGTGAAAGTGGTGTATATCGGGAAAGGAAATTCATTCAGCAATCTTCCCGCCAACCTGATGAAGATGGAAGTGATGAAAGTAAAAGAAGTGGCTTCTGTTTCCACCGCGCCAAAAGAAAACCTGAATGTGATTAACAAGGAAGTGAAATTCCCCGGAGATGAAAAATTTGACTTCGTGATTTATTTCCCCTACAACAAAAAAGAAATTGATGTTTCCATTTCTTCTTACATTGCCATGCTCGATAAACTGAGCAAGAGCATTAATGAATACGGCAAAACCACCGTTACTATTTTTGCCAGCGCATCAAAAGTTCCCACTACAATGTTTGGCGATAACAACAAACTGGCAGGCGAGCGCTCCAAAGAAATAAAAGACCGCATTCACGCCTCCATCAGTTTCAAAAATCTCGATGAAAACAAAATTACTTTCGAGGCGGAAGAAAGAGTGCAGGGTCCCGATTACAAAAATGATGCAGTGGCAAATAAAAAAGAATATGAGAAGTGGCAGTTTGTGAAGGTGATTGTGAAGTAAAATCTTCGAAAAGCGAAACAGTACGAAAAATACGAAATTGAAAATACAGTTTTTGTATATTCCTATAAATTCCTTTTTCGTTGATTCATGAAATCGTTTAACATACCCGGCTTTTATAAAAGCAACATCATTTCAAAAGTTAAAGAGTTAAGGCGAAACACCGACCCGCGAAAAAAGGACTACTCTCCCACCCTGCTCGATTTTGGTCCGGTAAAATTTTACATTGCACGTCATTTTGGTTTTTGCTACGGAGTAGAAAACGCCATTGAAATTTCTTTCAAAGCGGTGGAAGAAAATCCTTCCAAGCGAATTTTTCTGCTGAGCCAGATGATTCACAATCCTGAAGTGAACAGCGATTTGCTCAGGCGCGGAGTAAAATTCATGATGGATACCAGCGGCAACCAGATTATTCCGTTTGAAGAATTGCGCAAAGAAGATATTGTGATTATTCCCGCCTTCGGCACCACGCTTGGCATTGAAGAACGTTTGCAAAAACTCGGCATTGAAGTTCACAAGTACGATACCACTTGCCCGTTTGTGGAACGCGTTTGGAAAAAAGCCGAGAAACTCGGAGAAGAAAATTATACCGTTATCATTCACGGAAAACACAACCACGAGGAAACACGCGCCACTTTTTCGCGCAGCGAAATTCATTCGCCCGCGATTATCATTAAAAATATGCGCGAGGCGGAGAAGTTGGGTGATTTCATTCTTGGAAAAATAGGAATGGAAGATTTTTATGTTTATTTCTCCGAGCGCATTTCGCACGGCTTTTCTCCCGAAAAAGATTTGCAGCGCGTGGGCGTAATCAATCAAACCACCATGCTGGCGAGCGAAACACAGGAGATTTCAGATTATTTCCGCAGCGTAATGGAAAAAAAATTCGGAGACGCTAATCTTAAAAGCCACTTTGCTGATACGCGCGACACGCTTTGCTACGCCACCAACGAAAACCAGGAAGCAACGTATGCGCTGCTGGAGCAAAATGCAGATTTGGCAATCGTGGTGGGCGGCTACAACAGTTCAAACACTTCGCATATTGTGGAACTTTGCGAAAAAAAATTTCCTACTTATTTCATCTCTTCCGAAACCGAAATAGTTTCAAAAGAAAAAATTAATCATTATAATTTTCACAATCAGAAACATCTTTCAACTGATAACTGGCTCTCAAAAATTCATCCTTCTAAAAATTCATCCTTCAAAATTATTTTGACCAGCGGTGCTTCCTGTCCCGATGCCGTGGTAGAACGGGTGCTTCTGAAAATTCTTTCCTTCTTCAACAAAACAAAAACCACCGATGAAGTGATGGAGGAAGTTATGGCGATGAGTTAATTCTTTCCTTTGCCAGTTTCAATGCAAATGCCAACTGCTCTTCCATTGTCATAGCAGTATTGTCAAGCACCACTGCATCATTGGCTTTGTGAAGCGGGTTGTGCTGGCGATGTGTGTCTTCGTAATCGCGGTGAGCAATATTTTTTTTCACATCCTCAAGAGTTCCGTCCATTCCTTTTTCTTGTAACTCTTTCCATCTGCGCTGGGCGCGAATGTTTTCATCGGCAGTCATAAAAATTTTCAGTTCGGCATCGGGAAAAACATTTGTTCCGATATCGCGTCCGTCCATCACAATTCCTTTTTCTTTTCCAAAAGCGCGCTGCAGCGCCACAATTTTTTCCCGCACTCCTTTAATGGCGCTGACGGGGCTCACATAATGCGAAACATTCATTCCGCGGATTTCTTTCTCTGCATTTTTTCCGTTCAGATAAATTTCAGAGACATGAGCAGTTGGATTCATCTTAAATTCAAGTTCGATTTTATTCATTGCACCGAGCACATCTTTCTCAGAAAATTTTCCATCCTTAATAATTTTCTCCTGCAAACAATATAAAGTTACTGCGCGGTACATGGCGCCCGAATCAATATAAACATAATCCAGTTTTTTTGCAAGCGCTTTGGCAACGGTGCTTTTTCCGCAGGAAGAATAGCCGTCAATGGCGATGGTGATTTTTTTATTCTTCATTTGCGTACTTGCCATTTATGCGGATTGATTCTTTTTACAAACATAGAATAATCTACAGCCATAATAGCAGAAAATTCTACCAGCACAATGAGCACATCGGTTGCATTGCGGTTATCAGAACGTGTTGGAAGAAGATTAATGGTAAGTTCGGTAAGTCCTGCAGCAAGAATAAAACTTGCCGCATATACCAGGAAATACTTGCTTCTTTTCTGCGCACTGAAAAATTTCATGCGTGTTACGGATGAAAGAGGAAGTTTCAGCGAATCGCGGTAAAGATATTTTACCACTTCGTTTTCCCGTTCTCTCTTCGTAAGCGATTTATCTTTCATTATTTTTTTCGCTTCCGCTATTTTTTCTTTTGCATTGTCTATTTTCCCCGGATTAAAAATCCGCACTACCAGAAAAGAATCTTTTATATCTGAAACATAGCCGTTTATTTTTCCATTGATAAAAATAATGTCGCAGGCAGCAGGCGTTTGAATTTCATAGGTGCGGGTGGGATTTTTTTTCTTCTCGAAAACAATTTTATTCTGAGCGAAGCATGAAAAAGAAAAAAATAAAAAGAGAAGAACAATAGTCGCTTTCATCCGGCAAAAATATAAAAGGGAAATACTCAGCACGAGAAATTATTTCCGTGAATAAAACTCCGAAAGATTTGTGCTGATGGTAAAATGATTAGGACCGCCTGCCGCATGAAATTTCGAATAGGCATAACTGAGATGAAACCTCAAAATCTTCAGCCCGAAGCCAAACGAAAATCCTGCAATGCCGGGATGAGATTCTAATTTTAATTCCTGCCTGCGCATGTAATTATAGCCCACGAGCAAATGAAAATTATGCGTGAGCAAAACCTCGGTTCCAAAAATCACATGCCGCCCGAGTTTATCTGCGAATTTGCTCGCCTTGCTTTTTTTAATCGGTGCGCCTGTAATCGGGTCGGTGGTGGGAACGGAAGGGTCAACGTAAGTCAAATCCCATTTTTCAAGATGCGCAAACGTGAAGTTCAAACGGAAAGGCGCGTGCCGCACTTTTTGCGAAAAGCCCCATTGAATTTCAAAAGGCAGCGGCTCGTGGCTGATGAAATAGGGTTTCCACTGCTTGCCGATATTTTTTATGACCAGTGCGGAACAAAACTGTTCTTTCTTTTTGAAATAGGTAACCGCAACATCCAGCGCATTTCCGTAAGAAGTATATTCCGCAAACTTCGAATAAATTGTTTTCACCGTTCCTCCTATGGAAAATACGGAATCGAGCGGGCGCGCATAAGAAAGATTCAGGGAATAATCTGCCGCTTTGAATTGCCCGTTAATTTCTCCATACTGATTTGCCGAAGTAAAAGTTCCGTAATTCAGAAACTGCATGCCCGCGCTGAAACTTCCCGCTTTTCTATAGGAGCGCGCATAAGCCGCGTAGCCGTAGCGGATGTCGGTGAAGTAATCAATATAACTCATCGAAAGTTGATTGTGCACAGTGCTGTCGAGCAGCGAAGGATTCTGGAAAGAAAGATTCAGGTCATTGTCTTTTGCAGAAATAACAGTTCCTCCCAATGCCGCCACGCGCGCAGGCACCGAAAGATTCAGGAATTCATATACCTTGCTGCCTCCGATTTGCGCGAATGTTTCGACTTCGCTCAACAGGATGAATGCGAAAAAGAAAAAAAGAAGAAAGAATATTTTTTTCATCGCGCCAAGATAATCAGATTTCACAAACGAAGCATTCACAATAATATTGCATCACCTTCTTTTAAACTCCGAACAAATAATGGCGGCAGCAACGGCTGCATTGAGCGAATCGGCCTTTCCGAAGTTAGGAATGGAAATTTTTTCGGTAACGAAAGGGAGCAGTTCTTCTGAAACTCCCTTCGATTCATTTCCAATCAGAATGATTCCGTTGGAGGAAAGTTTTTCGGTGTAAATATTTTTTCCGTTCATCACCGCTCCGTAAATTCTGAATTCAGGATTTTGTTTTGTTTCCTCAAGAAAATATTTTAATTCCGCGTAATGCACTTTCACCCTTGCCATGCTGCCCATGTTTGCCTGCACCACTTTCGGATTATACACATCCACGCAGTTTTCAGAACAAAAAATAGTTTGAATGCCAAACCAATCGGCAATGCGGATAATCGTTCCCATGTTTCCGGGGTCGCGGATGTCATCGAGCGCGAGCGCAAGTTCCGAAGCGAGTAAAGAGAGAGGGGGAAATTTTTCAGTATGCATTTCAAACACGCCCAGCACCTGGTTGGGAGAAGTAAGCAAAGAAATTTTCTCAAGTTCCTGCTGAGTAATTTCAGTTGCGCTGACAGAGGAAGGAACAGGAAATTCACAGGTGGCAAACAACTGTTTTAGTTTGAATGGTGACTGCAGCAGTTCATTCACTACTTTCGGAGTTTCGGCAATAAAGAGTTTCTGCTCATCGCGGAATTTCTTCTGCCGGAGTTGGCGCAGTTGTTTTATCTCTGCTTTTGAAATCATTGTAAATTCGCTGTGAAGACAAAAGTAATGAAGATTCATCACCTGCTTTTAAATGCCGCTGCCGCTGCAACTGCCGCTTGTATTTTTTTTTCCTGCAATCCTGCCAGCAAAGTTCCCGAAGGAGAATACCTGCTTACCAGAAACACGGTGATTGATAAATACGCGAAAGTGGATAAGAGCGAACTGGAATCGTATCTCAAGCAAAAGCCCAACCGCAAAGTTCTTCTCTGGAAAATGTATTTGCATATTTACAACGGCATTAATCAGGAAAAACTCGCGCGGCAGAAAGAACGATGTAATGTAAAAGTGGAAACCAAACTTGCAAAACGCACGGAGAAAGTAAAAAGGAAAAATGAAAAACGCCTGTCGAAAGGAAAAGAAGCGGAACAAATGCCTGACAGGAAAAATATTTTTTCCGCCTGCAAACTCCGAACCGGTTTCAAGCAATGGTGGCTGAGCATTGGAGAGCCGCCTGTGATTTATGATTCAGCGCTGGCAAAAAAAACCGCCTCGCAGATGAAACTTTTTCTGAATAACAAAGGATATTTCAACAGCACGGTGAAGGACTCGGTGGGCGTTCACCGGAAAAAAGCAACTACTTATTATACCGTATACGAAGGAACGCCCTATACCCTGCGCAACATTTCCTACCAGATTAAAGACGGGCAACTGGAATATTATGTGCTGGCAAATGCATCGGCTTCGCTTCTTTCGCGCGGAATGATTTTCGATGCCGATGTGCTGCAGCAGGAACGCGACCGCATTACCGATGTGCTTCGCAACGATGGATATTTTTATTTCGCCAGGGAATATATTTATTTTGAAGCCGACAGCACGCACGGCACGCATGAAATTGATATTACGCTCGGCATAAAAAATCCGTTTCATAAAGTGGAAGGAGAAAAATCCGCGCTTGGTGGCGATTCCATTTCGGAAGGAACGCACGAACGTTATTACATGAACAACATTTTTCTTCACACCGATTACGACCAGAAACTGAAACTTCCTCCTTCCGATTCGCTGCTGGCAGCAGGAGAATATTACCTGTTGTACAACCGCCCTTTGCGCTACAAGCCAAAGATGCTCGTCAACACCATGTTCATTTCAAAAGGAGAACTCTTTCAGCAAAAACATGCCGACCAAACCTACAGGCGGCTGAGCGAACTGAAACTTTTCCGCTCGGTGCAAATTGCTTTTCTTTCTGCCGGAGGCGATAAACTCGATTGCCATATTTACCTCACGCCCATTCCCAAGCAATCCATTGCCGCCATAGCGGAAGGAACCAACACATCGGAAACGCGCGGCATTGCCGGCAACCTTGTTTACGATGATAAAAATTCTTTCAAGGGCGGAGAAATTTTTGAAATGAAACTGAAAGGCGCCCTCGAAGTGCAGAAGAGCACCACCTCTGACCAGAATCTTATTATTGCCGGAGCGCAAAACATTCTTCCCTTCAATACGCTTGAACTGGGCAGCGAAGCCAGTTTGCGCGTGCCGCGTTTTCTTACGCCCTTTCCCAACCTTGGAACGCAGAGCAACAACGCGAAAACAAATTTCACCGGCTTGTATAATTTTCAGCAGCGCCCCAATTACGCGCGCTCGGTTTCCACTGCTGCTTTTGGCTATTCGTGGAAAGAAACTGCCGCCAAGCAGCATTTGATTAATCCCGTTGAGTTCAGTTTGGTGAATGTGTACCGCCTCTCCGATAAATTAGACAGCACGATTAAAAAAAGCAAAGACCTTTTTCTGAAAAACAGTTATTCCAACCACCTCACTTTTGCCACACGCTATGCTTTTGTATACAACAACCAGGAAATTACGAGGCGGAAAAATTATTCTTACTTCCGTTTTGGCGCAGAAGGAGCGGGCAATTTCATGCGCGGCATTTTCAAACTCATTGACAGCAGGCATCCGCTCGCTTACGACCGCGACACCATTTTTTATTCAGACGGAAGTTATTCCATTGAGCGGAGTTTCACCATTGACAAAATCCGCTTTTCGCAATACGTGCGCACCGATATTGACTACCGCCATTATAAACTCATTGATGACAAAGACAAAGTGGTGTACCGCTTTGCTTTCGGAATAGGCAAGCCGCTTTATAACCTGCGCACGCTGCCGCTGGAGAAAAGTTTTTTTGCAGGCGGTCCCAACAGCGTGCGCGCCTGGCAGGCAAGAACACTGGGTCCCGGTGCCGATACCAGCGGAAACACCATTGCCGATAAAATCGGTGATGTGAAAATGGAAGCCAACCTCGAATACCGCTTCAATGTGCTGAAGGCGCTGAATGCCGCCATGTTTGCCGATGCCGGAAACGTTTGGCTGCGCAAGCCCTACAGCAGTTACCCGGGGGGAGAAATTACGCACGAGAACGGAAAACTCATTCCGGTTGATTCGCTGCTGCAGGAAATTGCCATTGGCGCGGGGCTGGGAATCCGTTTCGATTTTAATTTCTTCATCATCCGCCTCGATGGCGCTTTCAAAATAAAAGACCCTTCGCTGCTGCGGCAGGATGAATATCCCTTCAACTCCGATTCGTGGGTGGGAAAACATTTGCTTGAACCCCGCGCTTCAAGATGGAAAAGCGAATATGCCGCAAAGTTCGGGCATCGCTATCCGTTCTTTGTGCTTAACTTCGGAATCGGATATCCGTTCTGATTGCGTACATTGTCATTCCAATCACAACCAATGGCCAAACTGCTCAAATCCGCACTTGCAAAATTCAAAGCCAAAGAGTATGAAGGCGCTCTTGATGATTTGAACAAGGCGCTTGAAGCCAATCCTTTTTCTCCCCTGTTATATAAAGAAAGAGCCATTGTGAAAGAAAAATTAAAAGACACAGAAGGCGCCCTGCAGGATTGCAACAAAGCATTGGAGTTAAGCCCCCGTTATGCAGATGCGTATGACCAGCGCGCCCGCATTAAAAATGGACTGCATGATTATGAGGGAGCCATGAACGATATAAATAAAGCCATAGTGCTGAACCCTTCCTGCCATGAACATTATCATGAACGCGGGCGCATCAAAGAAACACGTAAGGATTACCCCGGTGCCATAGAGGATTATAACCTTGCGCTCCAACTCGAACCCACCGAAGCCAATGTATATATAAGCCGCGGCATTGTAAAAGATTATTTGAAAGATTACACGGGCGCTGTTGCAGATTTTACTCAAAGCATTTTGCTTTTACCGTATAACTATAAGGCATATGCCGAGAGAGGACATTCAGCAGCAAAATTGAAAAATCACAGGCAAGCCCTTGAGGATTTAGATATTTCCATCAGCATGCAGCCCGAACATAATCATACTGCCTATCTCAACAGGGGATTTGTGAAACACCGGTTGAAGGACTATTACGGAGCCATTGAGGATTTTAATACCTCGCTCAAACAATCTCCTGAATATCCGGAGGCATATTCAAACCGCGGCAATGCAAAGATGCGGCTGCATGATTATGAAGGCGCCTTGCAGGATTACAACAAGGCAATAGCGCTTCATTCCACCTCTTCGGTGCTGTGCAGCAGAGGAACTATTCAATATTCTTTGAAAAACTGGAGCGCTGCCATGAATGATTTTAATGCTGCAATCGCTCTTAATCCAAATCTTGTCAAAGCATGGGAAAAAAGAGCCCTGGTAAAAATAAGAAGGAAGGACTTTCCTGGCGCCATAGAAGACCTTACGTGCGCCATGGCATTAAAACCCGATGATGCCGATTTGCATTTGGAAAGAGGACTGGCGCTATCCAAATTTGGTAAAAGAGACGATGCCGTTGCCGATTTTAATAAAGCCATAGAACTATCTCCCGAAAACGGAGGGATTTATTACCGCAGAGCGCATACCTATCATCTGATGGGCAATAAAAATGCCGCTCTGTTTGATTTAATAAAAGCCGCTGAACTCGGATACAAAAAGGCAAATACTCGGTTCAATGAATGGTGCTGAAGGTAAAAGCATCAGGGAAGCGGCTCATTGGGAGTAAGAAACTGGTGGTGGCGGAGTAAAAAATATTTTTCAACATTTCACTTGCTGTTCAATAATTTAATTTATGTTTGCCGTGTAAATGATTTATTCTCCTTCTCATAATTTCATTACCTTTATCGGCTCTGTTTTAATACAGCCCAACAGCCCAACAGCCCA